>JAITKG010000172.1 GCA_031278495.1 Prevotellaceae bacterium
CGCGGTAGCATGGCTTAACACCCATAGGGTAGCATGAAGACGCCCTGCAACGGGAAGCCCCCTAACCCCTAAAGGAATCCCCCTAACCCCCGAAGGGGGAACAGGGATTTACGGATTTACAGATTTACAGATTTACAGATTTACGGATTGAGGCTGGCGCAGGCAGCCACTTTCAACTTTCAACTTTCAACTGAAAAAGCGCATTTATCGCCCGCAGCGCTTTCACCGCCCGAAGGGCTTTTATCGCGCGTAGCGCATTTATCGCCCGCAGGGCATTCACCGCCCGAAGGGCATTTATCGCGCGCAGCGCATAACGCAGCAGATTCCTCGACTCCGCTTCGCTCCGCTCGGAATGACGTGCTAATGTGCTAATGTGACTAATGTGCTAATGTGACTAATTATGCTGGCGCGCCAGCCCAATCTGTAAATCTGTAAATCCGTAAATCTGTAAATAAGGTAAATCCCCCTTGTCCGCTTGCTGTTTTAAATAAATTTACCTATTTTTGTACACAATAAGTATAACATCATTATGAGAATGCGGTTTATTTTTTTTATTACAATGCTTGCAATCCTGCCGGGCGCCGCTGCTGCACAGGGTTACCGGATAGAATTATTACTCGACGACGCACAGAAAGACTCTACTGTTTTGTTGGCAAGATATGGCGGCGATAGCAAATATGCCGTCGATACCGCCCTGACCGATGCGAAAGGACGCGCCGTGTTTTCGAAAGGAACATCCTTGCCGGGCGGCTTGTATTTATTTGCTTCCGGCGGTATGTTGTTGTTCGACTTCCTTATTTCGGACGGCGAAAGCCAGCAGTTCAGCGTGCATTACAAAAAAGATAAGGACAAACCGGTAGAAATTATTTACAAAAACTCGCCGGAAAATGTAGCGTTTTTAGACTTCCAAAAATATCTTGGACAACGGCAACGCGCCGGCAACCGCTTGCGCGAACAGGCGCAGAAAGATACTTCGTTTGCCGCCATCGCCCGCGACAGCTTGAAAATTATCGCCGGCGAAGAGAAAGCCTATACCCGGCAAGTGATGGAACAGTGGCAAGGAAAACTGCTGGCGTCTATGGCGCGGGCAGTGCAGCCGGCAGCCGTTGCGCCCGAACCGGATATTCCCGAAGACGCCGCCAACCGCGACTCGTTGCGTTGGGTATATTATTACAACTGGGATAAAAACCACTACCTCGACAACCTTGATTTTTCCGACGCCCGGCTACTGAATACGCCGGTGTTCCAGCCGAATTTTGAATATTATTTCCAGCACAAACTTATTCAACACCCCGATTCCATTATCCCGCAAATACACGCGGTGCTGGAGCTGGCAAAAGCCGACAGTACGATGTTCATGTTTTGTTTGGGGCATCTTTTCAATACCTATATCCAGTGGAAAACCTATACCATCACTTCCGAACATGCGATGGGCATGGAAGCGGCAGCGCTCGACATCATCAATACCTATTACCTTTCGGGGCAAGCCGCATGGGCAGAGAAAGACACAGCCTTTATGAAAAGCATCCGCGAATATGCGCACTACAACGCCCATTCGCTGGTGGGCATGAAAGCGCACGACCTGAAAATGCAAACGATGACGGGGGAATACGTTTCGCTGTTCGATATCCAGGCGCCTTACACGCTGCTTATTTTCTTCGATTCCAATTGCGGGCATTGCAAAACGGAAATCCCGAAATTGCATGAAGTGTATGCCAAATATAAGGATAAGGGAGTGCAAACTTTTTGCGTATATACGCAAGTCAACCAGCCGGAGTGGTTGAAATTCCTGCAGGAACACCAGCTGGAAGACTGGATAAATGTATGGGACCCTTACCGGCAAACAGGTTTTTACGACTGGTATGGCGTGAATACAACGCCGCAGGTATTCTTGCTGAACAAAGATAAAACCATTATTGCCCGCCGCGTATCCCATGATTTGTTGTCGCAGCTCTTAGGACTGTACATAGATAAAGAACCTGTCAAGGATACGGGGGGAAGTTAAGAGTTAAGAGTTATGAGTGCCGGCGTCAGCCAGTCAGAAATTAGAAATCAGAAATTAAAAATCAAAACATAACATGATGAAAAAAATTATTACTGTTTCCCTTGCCGTATTATTATGCAGTACGTGGGGAATTGCTGCCTCGCAGAAGAAAACCGCCGCCCCGCTGAAGGGGTATGCTATCGAAGTACAAATTACCGGCGCAAAACAAGATGCACTGGTACGGCTGCACCACTACGTGAATGCGGAATCCGTAGCATTCGACTCGTTACAGCTGGACGCCGGTGGAAAAGTTGTATTCAAAGGCGGGCAGCCGCTTGACGCCGGCATGTATAGCCTTAAAGTAGAGAATAGCAACATTGACTTCTTTATTACCGCCGGCGTTCCGCAACAATTTTCTATCACGTTTGATACGTCGCAAGGGCTGCCTTCGCTCGTTGTGAAGGGGTCGCCGGAAAACGAAGGCTTTGCCGATTATATGCATTTTATTAGCTCCATCCGGCAACATGCCCAACGGTTACAGGAACGGATGCAACTCTACCGGCAAAATCCCGATTCTGCTTATTCCATCACGTCGCAAATGCAGCAGTTGAACCAGCAAGTAAAAGACCGCATCAACGCTATCTGGGAAAATTTCCCCAACACCACGCTGTCGTTCTTCTTCCACTCCATGCAGGAACCGGAAGCGCCGGAACCGAATATCTCGCCCATGTCACCCAATCCCGATTCGTTGCGGCAGGCTTATTTTATGAACTTTTATAAAGAACGTTTTTTTGATAATGTAGATTTTTCCGACGCGCGCATACTGCGCCTGCCGGTATTGACCAATTTGTTCACCACCTATTTTTCACAAGTGCTTCCGCCGGAAAAAGAGGTGTTGCAGGCACAAGTCGATTTTTTAATTGGCAAAACCAAAGTAAACCGGGAAGTATATGAATTTGCAGTACGCAACCTTTACGATTTTTTCCGCCACGCGCCCTATCCCGAAATAGAACCCATCGCCCTGTATATTGCCGATAAATACGTAGTGCAGGACGCCGGCGCATGGACGGACGAAGCCTATGTTTCCAAACTGCGGGAAGCCGCAAGGCTGGATAAATTAAATCCGTTCGGCACAATTGCTACCAATTTGAAACTGCAAGACCCAAATGGGCAATTCATCGCGCTGCATGACGTACAAGCGCCCTATACGGTGCTTTATTTCTTCAATCCGTTATGCGGAACCTGCGCTGTAGTAACCCCTATCCTTTGGGAAACCTACCGGGAGTACCGCAACAAAGGACTGCAAGTATATGCCGTGTATGTAGACAAAACCAAATCCGACTGGTTGCCCTACATTACCGAAAAAAATCAATTCGACTGGATAAACGTGTGGTCGCCGGATGAAACAGAAAACATCTATGCAAAGTACGACATTCACGCTATCCCGACGATTTATTTATTGGATAACGAGAAAAAAATTATCCTGAAAGATGCCCTTATCGACCAGTTAAAAGCCACTTTATCCACTTTATTGCCGTGAGATTAAACCTGAAAAACCCCATCATTTTCTTTGATGTTGAAACCACCGGGCTGGATATTGCGAAAGACCGCATTGTAGAAATAAGCATCCTGAAAATATTGCCCGATAACAGCGAAGAATGTAAAACGCGCCGTATCAATCCGACCATTCCTATTCCTAAAGCAGTGCAGGCGTTGCACGGCATCAGTGACGCCGACGTCGCCGGCTGCCCAACTTTCCCCGAAGTGGCAAAAAGTTTGGCGGCTTACATGGAAGGTTGCGATATTGCCGGCTACAATTCGCTGAAATTTGACATTCCCATTTTAGCCGAAGAATTTATCCGCGCCGGCGTGAACTTTGAGTTCCGTAAACGCAAGCTGATAGACGTGCAAACTATTTTTTATAAAATGGAACCGCGTACGTTGTCCGGCGCCTTTAAATTTTATTGCAACAAAATACTGGAAAACGCACACAGCGCCGAAGCCGATACGCGGGCTACCTACGAAGTGTTGCAGGCGCAATTGGACAAATACGATACCCTGCAAAACGATATGGCGCACCTTGCCGCATTCTCCAACGACAAACGACTGTTGGACTATGCGGGTCGTTTTGTTTTTAATGATAACGGGGAAGCTGTTATCACTTTCGGCAAACACAAAGGCAAGCGCGTAACGGATGTGCTGCAAGAAGAACCAGCCTACTATACGTGGATTATGTCAAGCGACTTTACGCTTGACACCAAGCGTGTGCTTACCGAATTGAAATTACAACAATTTGGGAAGTAGATAAAATTTTGTTTTGATACTTCTGAAAAAAATACTACCTTTGCATCCGCTTTTGAAAAAAGCGCCGGAACGATTCGCTAGCTCAGCTGGTAGAGCACAACACTTTTAATGTTGGGGTCCCGGGTTCGAGCCCCGGGCGGATCACCAAGTTATAAATCAAATATAGCGAAAAACAATGAAAATCGCCGCAAAGTAAAGAGTTGCGGCGATTTTTCTTTTTTGCCATACGCATAAAAACGAATAAAAAAGAAATTTTTTTGTACATTTGCGACACAAATGCGACACGTGCGATACGCACATGCGACACGGCTAAAAACAAAAAATATGGCAAATGTAGAATATGATTTTATTTGGAATTACAAGCGTAAAACAACTAAAATCAGGGGACGTTGCCTCTATTCATTTAAAAGTATATTTCGATAGAAATACCCGGCGGTATATTGATACAGGCATAGAAGTTCCAAAAGAATATTGGGACAATAAAAAATCATATATCAGCACACGTCATCCAAATTACAACAGGTTGCATAAAATATTGCGTGATTTAAAATCCGGCATTGAGAATTACGAACAAAAGCTGATTGACAAAAAACAATCGCTGACACCTGTTGAACTGGAAAAATTTTTATCAGGAAAAAGTACTAATCCCGATAATTTCTTAGAATTTCTGCGGAATGAAATCAACGGCGACAATACTATTGAACACGACTCGAAGAAATCACACTATACCACGCTGAAAAACCTTGAAGAATTTAGCAACGGACTGCTTTCTTTAACGGAAATAAACTATAAATGGGTAGTGGATTTCGATAGATGGTTACGTGAAAAAAAATTAAAACAGAACACCATTCGCAAACGGCACCAAATCGTTTCCCGCTATTATAAACGCGCTGAAAAATACGGATTAGTTGAAAAGGGAAACAATCCATATAATGACTTTAAAGTAAAAACTATTGAAGGCACACGGACGGCGCTTGAAGAATTTGAACTGGTATCAATGGAAAACTTCGACCGTTCCCTTATTGACGAATCCACCCAAATTGTTCTCGACCGCTTTCTTTTTTCTTGCTATACCGGATTACGTATATCTGACAATCTTTCCTTACTGAAATCCGATATTACGCCGTCCGATGACGGGTTGGTTTTAACAAAATGTATGGAAAAAACAGATACGATTACCGGTGCAAGCGTGGTGCTTCCACTTCGATTATTATTTGGCGGAAAGCCTGAAGAAATAGCCATAAAGTACATGGAAAAATTTAAGGACATTCCCTGTTTATTTCCGGCAATGACGGAACAGGCGATAAACCGGACGTTAAAAGTAATTTCAGCGATTGTGCGGTTACGAACCCCGCTCACATTTCATATTGCCCGACACACCTTTGGAACAGCCCTCGCTGATATTACCATGAACCCTTATTTGATTATGGATTTAATGGGACACCGCGATATAAAAACTTCCATGATTTACATTCACCAAAGTGCGGAACGCACCAAACGGCAGCTTGCCGGCATTAAAAATTGGTGGGGAAATAAAATTTAACAATTTCTTAATATAAAACACTTGCATATATAGCGAATATGTTACACCTTTGTATCGTCTAATTAAAAAGAATAAAACAATGAAATGGTCAGAACTAAGAAAAAAAGCCGAACAAAGAGGCTGGTACATTGTAAGGAATGGAAGCAAACATGATGTGTATGCCCATCCTGAAAAAAATTACCAAATCGCAATCGAGCGGCACGACGCTAACGAAGTAAAAACAGGCATTTATTACAAACTAAAAAAACAGATAGGCTTTTAAGCCTGTCTGTAAAATTTAACAAAAATTTTTACACAATGAAAACGACAGCGCTAATTGAAATGGGAAAAGACGGCACATTTAGCATCTTTACACCCGACATTGACCACACCATTATTGGCGAGGGCGACACAGTAATGGAAGCAAAAGCCGACTTTGACAACTCCGTCAAAGAAATGATGCTTTCCTATACTGAGAACGGGAAAGCCATTCCCGAAGAACTGCAAGGAATATCATTCGATTATAAATACGATATTGCTTCGCTGTTTAATTTTTACAACTGGATTAACGTATCGAAATTTGCAGAAAAAGCCGGTATTAACGCTTCACTGATGCGGCAATACAAAGCCGGGATAACATATATTTCGGATACGCAAACCAATAAAATAGAAGAAACACTGCACGCATTGGGCGCTGAATTAACAGCCGTGAAACTTTGACCGTTTCATTTTAATTAGACAATACCCCGCATTCCGGCTGTGATGCGGGGTTTTTTATGTTTCTTCTAAAATCTCATACATATTTTCACCATGTTGTGATTTTAGGTATTCAAAATATGCAGGAGTAACATCTTCTATATATCCGGTATCTTTATTTTTAATCGTTATCTTATTAGTGTTTTCACTATAAAAAAATGCTAATTCTATACCCTTTTCAGCAAGAAGTGCTTCACGTTGCTTGCTTGCAACAAAAGCATTTTCGCCAAGGTAAGCCAATAATAGGCATAAGCCAAAGACAAAAAATGTGGCGGCAAATATTAGCAACACGCTAACAAACCTGTCCCACATAAACAAAGGAAAAGCATATTGAAAACACAATATGCTTTTTTGTTTTTTTACCAGCCGTAAGAGTTAAGCGTGCCAACGCCGCTATTCATTATTTATTATTCATTCTACCAACAACGCCAAGCCTTTCAAATATTCTCCTTCGGGATGGTAAATGTTTACCGGATGGTCGGCGGGTTGCGTGAGTTGGTGCAGGATGCGGACGCGCCGTTTGGAAATGGCGGCCGCCGAAAAGACCGCATTACGGAAATCCGTTTTGCTAACAACTTGCGAGCAACTAAACGTAAACACGATGCCACCCGACGCAATTTTAGAAAACGCCGCCGCATTCAACCGTTTGTATGCTTGCAAAGCATTCTTCAATGCGCCGGCGTGCTTGGCAAAGGCAGGCGGGTCGATAATCATCAAATCATACGCATTGCCGGCGCTCCGGTGCAGGAACTCAAAAGCATCAGCGGCAAAGGCATGGTGCGGTGCGGCAGCGGCGTTGTTAAGCCCGACATTGCGTAACGTAAAATTGATGGCAGCAGGCGAACTGTCTACGGAATGTACCGCCGCCGCACCGCCACCCAGCGCATATACCGAAAAACCGCCCGTATAGCAAAACAGGTTTAAGACATTTCGTCCTTTTGCGTACTGTGCCAACAGTTGCCTGTTGTCGCGCTGGTCGAGGAAGAAGCCGGTTTTTTGCCCGGCTTCCCAGTTTACAATAAACTGGCGTCCGTTTTCGATGATAATTTCTTCGCCGGATGTTCCCGTATTTTTCAAAAGGTATTCATCCTGCGCTGCCAGTCCTGCTTTGAAAGGCACGGTGGCTGCGCTTTTATCATAGATACATTGCAGTGCGCCGCCGTATATTTTTTGTAAAGCCGCTGCAATTTCTTTCCGCGCTAAAAACATGCCAGCCGAATGGGCTTGCATCACTGCGGCTGCGCCATAAATATCAATAACCAATCCGGGCAGGAAGTCGCCTTCGCCATGCACCAAGCGGTAAGCAGAAGTAAGAGGGTTGCCGGGCAGTTGCAATGCCTGCCGCACGCGGTAGGCGCGTTGCAAGGCGTCAAACCAGAATGCCGCATCTATCCGGCAAGGCTCGAAAGCCAATACCCGCACGGCTATTGAGCCGGCTTGGCAGTGTCCCAACGCAAGGAAACCGCCCGCAGCAGAACGCACTTCCACCACTTCGCCCTCGCGCGGCTCGCCCTTGACCGACGCCACCGCGCCGGAAAATATCCACGGATGAAAACGCCCTAAGGCTTCTTCGCGGCCTTTTTTTAGATAAATGATTGCGTGCATGGATTAACGCAGTTGCAGTTCTGCCTGTGTGAGGTTTTTTATTTTTTGCAGGCGCAAAAATATTTCGCGGCATACCCATGCATCGGTTGCCGCATAACGGCATTGGGATTTTGTCAATACCGGATTTTCCCAGTTAGACAGTTGCTGGTTTTTGGAAATATGTATTTGCAGGACGATAGCCGCTAATTTTTTCAAGCCTTTATCTTCGATCCCGTAATGCTGGATGATGCGTTGGATATCCACAAATCCGGCGGGTTTGAAAGGGGCGAGCGCTTGCAGTTGCCGCAAATCTTCGTGGATTGCCACCCCAATTTTCAATATATGTTTATTGCTCATTAACTCGCGCAGGGCGGCAGGCATGCCAAGCTTGTTCAGGCGGAACAGGTAAGCGCGTTTGCTGGTAGACAGTTGCAGTAAAGCTACCGGATTGCCGTTGCGTTTGCCCGGAATAAACAACGGTTTGGTTTCGGTATCAAAGCCTATTGTTTGCTGCGTATTCAAATATTGAATCGCTTTTTGTACTTGTTTGTCATTGTCCACCACTGTTATTTTACCTTCAAAATAGGCTAACGGCAAATTGGTGTCAATCGTTTTAGTAATAACAAAAGATGGTTCTTTCGTTCGCTTGATAAAATTTAACATACTTTAGTTCAACACTGCACTAAACCTACACGGCATAGATTTTTGGTTCGCGTCATAAATATATTTTAAGTTGTTACTTTTACTTCGAGAAGCACAATAAACGGAAGCCCGTTTACCAATAAAAGCATACAAAAGTATTATAAAAAAACGGATATAACAAAAAAAAATTATTCATAATGAAAAACGCCTTGAGGGGTTTTAATCGTCAAATGCGTGCCGGTAGCGGGTTCCATGCGACCGATGATGCGGGCGTCCACCGCATATTTTTTTGAGAGGGCAACCAGTGCGTCGGCTATTGTTTCCGGCACATATAATTCCATGCGATGCCCCATGTTGAAAACTTTATACATTTCCCGCCAATCGGCGCGGCTTTCCGCTTGAATAACCTCGAATACCGGCGGCGGCGGAAAGAGGTTGTCCTTTATGACATGCACGTTGTGCACAAAGTGCAAGACTTTGGTTTGTGCGCCGCCGGAGCAGTGCACCATGCCGTGAATATGCGGGCGGTATTTTTGCAACGCCTCGCGGATAACCGGCGCATAAGTGCGCGTAGGCGACAGCGCCAGTTTCCCGTAAGTCATGCCGGTGGCAGGTTCAATATCCGCCAGCCGCTTGCTGCCCGCATACACCAACGCTTCATTAACGCCGCTATAAAACGTTTCAGGATAGGACGCAGCCAAGTAGCGGGCAAAGATATCGTGACGGGCAGAGGTGAGCCCGTTGCTGCCTATGCCGCTGTTGTATTCCATTTCGTACGACGCCTGCCCGTACGACGCCAGTCCTACAATCACATCGCCGGCAGCTATGCGCGCATTGTCGATAATGTCGCTGCGCCGGATGCGGGCGGTAACCGTGCTGTCCACAATGACGGTGCGCACGAGGTCGCCCACGTCGGCAGTTTCGCCGCCGCAGAGGTGCATGCCAACGCCGAGACGTTGCATCTCGCCTGCGAAGGCTTGCGTGCCGTTAATAATGGCGGCAATCACCTCGCCCGGTATCAGCAGTTTATTCCGCCCGATAGTCGATGAAAGTAAAATGGTATCCGTCACGCCGACGCACAACAGGTCGTCGAGGTTCATCACCACAGCGTCTTGCGCAATGCCCCGCCAAACGCTCATGTCGCCCGTTTCGCGCCAGTAGGCGTACGCCAGCGCGGACTTGGTGCCGGCGCCGTCGGCATGCATCACTACACAATAGTCAGGGTCGCCCGTGAGGACGTCGGGAATAATTTTGCAAAACGCTTTGGGGAAAATACCTTTGTCAATATTTTTTATCGCCCGGTGCACCTCTTCTTTGGTTGCCGACACACCGCGTTGTTCGTATGTATTCATAAACGCTTTATTTCAGCGCAAAGATAATGGTTTTTTCCAACGCCGGCAAACGGGACGCGGAACGCTTCGCGTGGCGCACGGTATACGGCAAGACGCAAAATTTAATGCGTTGCCGGCAAGTTCAACCAGTAAATGCAACTGAGATAAGAAAAAAAATCTGTATTGCCATTGGCAAGGATAAATCAGCGCTCAGCCGGGGACTTTTTCAATTAAAACAATTAGTCCCATTAAATTTTGTATCTTTGCTATACAATAAAAATAAGGACGCATGTTACAAATCGGTTCGCAGACGTTATCGCTTGAAAGCCCCGTAGTGATGGGGATTGTGAATGTTACGCCCGATTCGTTCTATGCGCAAAGCCGCTGTATGGCGGAAGGGGCAATCATCGAACGCGTGAGGCAACTTGTGGACGACGGCGCAGATTGTATTGACGTGGGCGGCTGCTCCACACGTCCCGGTTTCCCGGTAGCGGCGGAAGCAGAGGAATACCAGCGGCTGGCGCATGCTTTGAAAATTATCCGCGCCCATTTCCCCAACCTCCCGTTGTCGGTAGATACGTTTCGCGCCGGCGTCGTACAACGGTTGTACGAACAATATGGCGCATTTATTGTCAATGATATTTCCGCCGGCGAGGAAGACGCCGCCATGACGGCTACCGTAGCGCGGCTGCAATTGCCTTACATCGCCATGCACAAGCGCGGCAACCCGCAAACTATGCAATGCCTCACGGACTATACGGATGTGGTTACAGAAGTAAAAACCTATTTACAACAGAAACTTGCGGAACTGCATGCACAGGGCATCGCACAGGTCATCATTGACCCGGGCTTTGGTTTCGCCAAAACGGTGGAACAAAACTACGCCCTGTTGCGCAACCTGCGGGAATTTACGGCATCCGGCGCCCCGCTATTGACCGGGCTTTCGCGCAAGAGCCTGTTGTGGAAACCGCTTGGGAGCACCCCCGAGGATATGTTGTGCGCTACGTCCGCCGTCCATTTGTATGCCTTGCTGCAAGGCGCAAATATCCTCCGCGTGCACGACGTAAAAGAAGCACGGCAAATGGTTGCCTTGAGCCGGCTTTTAATGTGCTAATGGCTTAATGTGCTAATGTGACTAATTATTTAATGTGACTAATTATGCTGACGCCAACATTCATAATTCATAATTCTGAAAGCCTTGTCTCCTTTAAATGAATCATTGCAAAGAAACCCGTATGTGCGATTGACCATTGCATTGTTTGCAGGTATTATATGGCAAGCGTCGCCATGGGGATTTGAATTTCCTGCGCTGTTTATTGCCGCAGGCGCCGTAGCGGTTTATTTGATATTACCGGCAGTTTCTTATCTTCGCCGGTATGCCCACCAATGGGTCGCCGGCAGCGTGGGGATGGTTGCTTTATTTTTCTCCGGCGCAGCTATCCTGCAACAACAGGCTACCGGCACATCGTTGCCGCTTGACGAACCGCTGTGGTTGCAAGCTGAAACCTGCGACAACCCGGTAGTGAGCGAACGTTACACCAAAGTGCAGGCGACAGTCAAAAAGTACATGACCGCCAGCGACACCGCCACTGCAAATGAAAAAGTCATTTTATACCTTGCTGCCGATAGTTTGCAACCCACGCCGGTGGCGGGCGCAACGCTCTACGTGCAAACCAGCCTGTCGTCCATTCCGCCGCCCGGCAATCCCGATGAGTTTGACTACCGCTCATACTTGGCGCGGCGGAAAATATTCGCATCCGCCTTTGTGCAACAGGGGCGATACTTTATCGACCCCTGCCTGCCGTTTTGGAAAACGCTGCAATACCTGCCTGCCCGGTGGCAACAGCGCGGACTGGAAATTTTTGCCGGCAGTCCTGTAGGCGAGAAAGAATATGCGGTGTTGGCGGCGCTCACGCTGGGTAATAAACAATGGCTCGACGACGACTTGCGCACTTCGTACATCGCCGCCGGCGCTATGCACATCCTCGCCGTATCGGGCTTGCATGTAGGGATTATCATGATGGTTCTCAGCTTCCTTTTTTCTTTTCTTAATAAAAGGCGGCATGGAATGGTTATAAAAAATATACTCATCATCATTTGCTTGTGGCTCTACGCCGCCGTAGTAGGATTTTCGCCGTCGGTAACGCGCGCCACCGTGATGTTTTCGTTTGTGCTTGCAGGCAAAACTTTCCGCCGCTCCCTGAGTATTTATAACTCTTTGGCGACGTCAGCATTTTTTATTGCCTGTTTTAACCCGCAGGTGATTTTTGAAGCCGGCTTCCAACTCTCTTACTGCGCCGTGTTAAGTATTGTGTATTTCCAGCCGTATATTGCCCGCTTAATTTACGTGCCTAATAAATTCCTGAATGGCATTTGGCAATTGGCAACTGTTTCCATTGCCGCACAAATCGGCACGCTGCCGGTGTCGTTGATGAACTTTCATATATTTCCCAATTATTTCCTGCTGACCAATATTTGCATCATCTCGCTGACGGGTTTTATTGTGTATGGCGGCGCGGCATTCCTTGCGCTCCACCAAATCCCGGTACTTTCCACATTCGTTGGGTATATATTGCATGGTATGCTCTGGCTGCTTAATGCCATTGTCGGTTTTGTAGAAGCCCTCCCCTACGCTACCACAAAAAATATTTATATCGACCGGTTGCAAATGTTCCTGCTGGCAGGCATTATTTTATCCGCCGCCGGCTATATCGCCCGGAAAAAGCGGCGTTGGTTGTGGCTTGTCGCCGGCTGTCTGGCTGGCATTACCGGCATTCATTCGTGGCAAACTACGCAACAAAACGAACAAAAAATGATGATAGTCTATAAAGTAAAAAATGCGTCGTACATTGAATTTATACACGGTAATAAGGGAGTCGCATTGCGTAACAGGGAGCATTTTTCTGAAAACTTTTCGTACTATACCGGTAATTTTTTAATCAAACACGGGCTCGCCGCCCGCGAAAAAACGTTTGAAACCCGCATTGCCCAACGCGATACAATTATTGGCAATATTTGCTGCTACAACGGATTTATTGTCTTTGAAAACGAACTGTACAAAATTCTGGAAAACGAACCGTCCGGACAATCTTTGCCGGCAATAGCCACCGACTACCTGATAGTAACCGGTGCAGCGCGCATGAAACCCGAACAGGCGTTGCGCCGCTACGCGCCGAAGCAGCTCATTGTTGATGCATCCGTACCTTTGTACCGCATACGGCAATGGCAAGAAGCGGCAGAAGCGCAAGCAATAAATTTTCATAATGTACGGGAAAAAGGAGCTTTTATGAAACAACTCAAATAAGCCGTATGACAGATTTACGAATTTACAGATTTGGGCTGGTGTCAGTGCGCTTGACGCAACTTACGAAAAGCCTCCCAATCCCCAAAGGGGAAACTTACAACTAAAACAACTAATCACATCAGCACATAATGATCTATGACGAAAAAAGAACGATATGAGAAAATCATGGCATGGTTTGCCGTGAATATGCCCGTAGCGGAATCGGAGCTGCATTACCGAAATCCCTACGAATTGATTGTGGCGGTTATCCTTTCGGCGCAATGTACGGACAAGCGTGTGAATATGGTTACGCCGGCGTTCTATAAGCGTTTCCCGACGCCGCAAAAATTGGCAGGCGCAAGCATTGAAGAGATTTATGCGCTTATTCGCAGCATATCCTATCCCAACAACAAAGCCAAGCATCTAAAAGGCATGGCAGGGATGCTGGTTGATACGTTTCATTCTACCGTGCCTTCGGAAGTGGAGGAATTGCAACGGTTACCCGGCGTAGGACGGAAAACCGCCAACGTGATTGCATCGGTCATCTACAACCGCCCGGTGATTGCGGTAGATACGCATGTGTTCCGCGTAGCCAACCGCACCGGGCTTGCCAGCGCCACTACGCCGCTCGAAACTGAAAAACAACTGACGCGGCACATACCTGCCCACCTGCGTCCTATAGCGCATCACTGGCTGATTTTACACGGCCGCTATGTATGCACAGCCCGCCAACCTAAATGCACCGAATGCGGCATAAAGGCGTACTGTGAATTGGGAATGCAAGTGTAGTTAGAGAAGTTAGAATGCTTGACGTAGCTGCTAACGGCTTTGTAAAATCTGTAAATCCGTAAACCTGTAAATCTATAAATCGCCTTTTATTGTTCGCTGGAAAAGGGCTGGCGGTTTTTGATAGAGCGTCCGAGCGTGAGTTCGTCGGTATATTCCAGTTCGTCGCCAAAACCCACGCCACGCGCAATGGTAGTAATAGCAACAGGAAAATCGCGCAATTTTTTGTACAAATAGAAACAGGTCGTTTCGCCTTCCATCGTAGTGCTTAGTGCAAGGATAATTTCCTTTATATTACCGGCAGCGGCGCGTTGCAGGAGCGGTTCAACCGTTAAATCATTCGGACCAATGCCATCCATCGGCGAGATGATGCCGCCCAAGACATGGTACACGCCATTATACTGCTGCGTATTTTCAATGCTCAACACCTCGCGGATAGTTTCCACCACGCATACAATGCTGTGGTCGCGGCGCGGATTGCTGCAAATAGCACACTCGTCGGCGTCGGAAAGCGTGTGGCACACGGTGCAATGTTTTATTTCATTGCGCAACATGATAAAAGTATTGCCGAACCGCTCAACGTCTTCACGCGGCTGTTTCAACAAGTGTAACACCAGCCGCAGGGCGGTTTTCCTGCCTATGCCCGGCAATTTTGCTAATTCTTCTACGGCGGCTGTTAATAATCTGGAAGGAAGTTCGGGAAACACGAAAGTGGAGTTATGAGTTAAGAGTTATGAGTTAAGAACACTGGCGCGACATTATTCATTATTCATTGGTAAGAGTTTGGCTACGGCTTCGGGCGGACGGACAGGGTGATGCGTGGCGGCGTCCACAAAAGCCAGTGTAGTGCTGCCGGTGCAAATGAGTTGTGCGGATTCATTATATATTTCGTACGTGAAACAAATGCGTGCTGTGATTTTCCCGCTGATTTTGGTACGTATGGTTAATATTTCATCGTAGCCGGCAGAAAGGAAATAGCGGCATTCCGTCGAAATAACCGGCATCAACACCCCATCCGCTTCTATACCCGCATAAGAAATACCGCGCGCCCGGATAAATTCCGTGCGCCCTATTTCAAAATAGCGGATATAGTTGGAATGATGTACTACGCCCATACTGTCGGTTTCGTAGTACTGTACGCGGATTTTGGTTTCGTGCATGAGTTATTGATATGATGATGTAATAATATACCGGCGTCAGCCAATTTTTAATTCCCAATTTTCAATTCCCCTGCGATACGTGCAAACTTTTCGTCTAATGCTTTCGACACATTGCTGTAGTCTTCCTTGCCTGATAGCTGGGCTTGCACGCCGAAATAGAATTTTATTTTCGGCTCGGTGCCCGACGGACGTACAGAAACAATCGTACCGCCGGCAGTGATATATTGCAATACGTCGGATTTGGCAAAAGGTAGCGGGCAGCGTTCGCCGGTGCGCACATCAAGGGTTTCCGATGCGAGGTAATCATGAATGACCGCCACGCTGTCGCCGTCGATGCTTTGCAATGGACGGTTGCGGAAATTTTTCATCATTTCCCGGATTTGTTCCAAACCGTCTTTACCTTCTTTCGTAATAGCGATAAGCGTTTCCTTGAAGAACCCGAATTGCATATACACGTCCAGCAATACATCAAACAGCGATTTACCCTGCACTGCCGCCCATGCCGCCATTTCTGCAATAGCGCAAGAGGTTGTTACCGCGTCCTTGTCGCGTACAAACTCGCCCACATTGAAACCGAAACTCTCTTCGCCGCCACAGATAAAGGTTTTCTTCCCTTCCTGCTCGCGGATGATTTCTGCAATATACTTGAAGCCGGTGAACACATTGAATACTTCCACACCGAAATGCTCTGCAATACGCCTCATCAGGTCGGTCGTAACGATAGTTTTGATGATATATTCCTTGCCGGTCAGTTTTCCCAGTTCTTTCCACCGCCGCAATATATAATAAGTCAGCAGCGAGTTGGTCTGGTTGCCGTTGAGCAGCATAAATTCGCCTTGCGGATTACGGATAGCCAATCCCGTACGGTCGGCGTCAGGGTCGGTGGCGATGATAAAGTCGGCGCCGGTACAAAGGGCTTTGTCCAACGCCATCTTCAAGGCGGTAGGTTCTTCGGGGTTGGGCGATTGCACCGTCGGGAAATTGCCGTCGGGCACATCCTGCTCCGGCACGTGGATAATATTGGTAAAACCTTTCCGTTTCAGTGCTTCGGGCACTAATGTAATACCCGTTCCGTGCAGCGGCGTATAGACAATGCGCAAGCCGGGATGCTTGGCTACCGCTTCAGGCGACAGCGTCAATTCTATGACTTTGGCGAGATAGGCTTCATCAATATCTTTCCCGATACGTTGAATAGCGCTTTCGTTCCCTTCAAACTTCACCTGCGACGGATCGGTGATTTTCGTTACTTCGCCGATGATATTTTTATCGTGCGGCACGGTTACCTGTGCACCGTCGTTCCAATAGGCTTTGTAGCCGTTATATGCTTTCGGGTTATGCGAAGCGGTAATCACCACGCCGCCCTGGCAACCCAGTTGGCGAACGGCAAAACTCAACTCCGGCGTGGGGCGCAAGGATTCGAAGAGGAATACCTTTATGCCGTTGGCGGCAAAAACGCCCGCTGTAACTTGGGCAAAAAAAGAACTGTTGTTGCGGCAGTCGTAGGCGATAGCGACTTTTATTTCCGGCAAATCGGGAAAACTTTTCCGCAGGTAATTAGCCAGCCCCTGCGTAGCCATGCCGACGGTATATTTGTTCATCCGGTTCGTTCCAACGCCCATGATGCCCCGCAATCCGCCAGTGCCAAATTCCAAATTCCGGTAAAAACTTTCCGTGAGTTCGGCATTATCTGCCGCCAATAATGCACGTACCTGCGCTTTGGTTTCCTCATCGTAGCTACCGTCGAGCCACTGTTGGGCGCGTTGTTTTACTAATTCATTCATAATCCAAATTATTTTAAGGTTTAATTTTAAGGTTTGTTTCCTGTGACTAAATCTAAAGCATCCTGCCAATGGGGAGCAGTGATACCATAGGTATTTTTAATTTTTTCACAATTCAATACGCTGTACTGCGGGCGGTGGGCTTTTGTCGGATATTCCGCCGTAGTGCAAGGCAACACGCGGCACGGGCATTTGCTCTTTTCCATAATCTGCTGCGCAAAATCGTACCATGAACATGCGCCGGCATTTGTATAGTGGAAAATGCCGTGCGTAAACCGTTGCGGCGCATCTGCTATTTGTGCGGCTATTTGCAACAAGGCGTCTGCTAAATCGCCGGCGCTGGTGGGCGAACCAAACTGGTCGTTGACTACTTTCAATTCCTTGCGCTCTGCGCCCAGTCGCAACATGGCGGTAAAAAAATTCGCTCCTACCGCCGAGTACAGCCATGCCGTACGCACCACCAACCCCCGCTTGTACGATAATACCGCCTGTTCCCCTTCCAGCTTGGTTTCGCCGTAAACCGACAACGGGTTCACAGGGTCGGTTTCCAGATAAGGCGTAGTTTTATTGCCGTCGAATACATAGTCGGTAGATACATGCAGCAAGTATGCGCCAACAGGCAACGCCGCCGCCACCAAATGACCGACAGCTACGGCATTGACCAGTTCCGCCAACGGGCGTTCATCTTCCGCCTTGTCCACCGCCGTGTAAGCAGCGGCATTGATGATGCAACCCGGACGGTGCATTTCCACAAATTCTACTACCTCATTGCGGTTAGTGATATTCAATTCCTCCACGTCCGTAGCTATCAGCGCCAGTTGCGGAAAACGGACGGCGGCAGCCTGAAGCGCGCTACCCAATTGACCTTTACTGCCTGTGATTAAAATTTTCATCTGTTATGTACCTTATATTTGGGGTAGCAAATGTAAGAAAAAAAAAATTAACCACAAACGGTAAAAATTTCAAAATTCAAAGGGCAAATTCAACTATTTTCTTTTTCTTTAAATATCCGGTGGCATTGGGTAGTTGCGTCTGCCGGCGAAATTTTTTCCCTATAAATTTGCACAATTCCAAATTTTAGGTTACTTTTGCAATCCGAAAAATTCCTCAGTAGCTCAGTTGGTCAGAGCATCTGACTGTTAATCAGAGGGTCCCAGGTTCAAGTCCTGGCTGAGGAGCAAAAGAAACTTACTGCGCTGGCGGTAAGTTTTTTATTA
>JAITKG010000012.1 GCA_031278495.1 Prevotellaceae bacterium
TTCAACTTTTATTGTGATTTTCCCTTATTCCACTAAGAAAACCAAGAGCAGAAATAAGAATTATACTTACTAAAACTCGAGGTTCTGGACGACCTCCCAACGTAAATAAGTATAACAACTCACATCCTCTCTTGGAATGGTTGCTTTTACTCATATTCATACGTTGGCGAAATTGTCCAGATTCCGAGCTTTATATCGAATAAAAGTTAAAGCGATAAAAATTTTTTATCAATTTTATTATTTCAAAGAGCATGTAATTAACGGCACAAATATAAAACTAATTTTTTTAATAGCAAATTTTATTTCCTAATTTTTATTGTTTCCATTGCATTTACTATTTGAACTTACCCGTTGCTGCGCCAGCCTTCTAATCACTTAATCGCCTAATCACTTAATCGCATCAAAAAAACTTTCCGTATTTTTGTATAAAATTTTGCAGGTATGAAACAAAAAAGCGCTAAAAAAACCCGCAGCATCATAAAATCCTATATTTTTATTTCGCTGGGGATGTTTATTTATGTAACCGGTTGGGTGGCGTTTTTGATGCCCAATCATCTGGTGGGCGGCGGCGTGAGCGGCATTGCCGCGCTGGTGCAGTATGCCACCGGTTTTCCGTTGAGTTATACCTATTTTATCATCAATGCCTTCCTGTTGTTGCTGGCGTTGAAAATTCTCGGCAGGGGCTTTGGTGCAAAAACCGTGTATGCCGTAGCGTTGACCACTGTGCTGTTCCGGGTTTTGCCGGCGATTATCCCCGCCGATTTGATTGCCGACCTGTCCGAAAACGGGAAACTCATCTCGGCGCTCATCGGCGGTGTGCTGACCGGCGCGGGTATCGGGCTTATCTTTAATCAGGGCGGCAGTTCCGGCGGCACGGACATTGTGGCGCTCATCATCAACAAATACCGCAATATCTCGCCCGGACGCATCATCCTTTCGATTGACATGGTCATCATCGGCTGCTCGTTCTTCGTGTCCGGCGAACCGACGCTCGGGAAACAGCTCGCCACCGTGCTTTACGGTTATATTGTAGTCAGCGTTACGGGCTACACGATTGACATGATACTCTCCGGCGCACGGCAATCGCAACAGTTTTTCGTGTTCTCCAAACACTACGAAACCATTGCCCGGCGTATCACTACCGAAATGAACCGCGGCGTAACCATTATCGACGGGCAAGGCTGGTACTCGAAAAACGAACAGAAAATCGTGATGATTATTGCCCGCAAAAGCGAATCAAACGGCATTTATCATATCATTAAAGACGTGGATAAAGAAGCTTTCCTTTCCGTCGGCAACGTAATGGGCGTCTACGGCAAAGGATTTGAACAAATACGCACAAAGTAATATGAAAATGTGGTAATCTTTGAATTTTGAGACCTTGAAATGAAAATAGTTTTCGCCACCGCCAATCCGCACAAAGTAGCGGAAGTGCAACAGTTGCTGGGCAACGCCTTTGAAATAACCACGCCGCGCCAGTTGGGCTATGCCGGCGACGTCCCCGAAACCGGCGCAACCCTGCGGGAAAATGCCCTGCAAAAAGCGCGTTTCATCTACCAACAGTTCGGGCTGCCGTGCTTTGCCGACGATACGGGGCTGGAAGTCGATGCGCTCAACGGCGCACCGGGCGTGCATTCCGCCCGCTATGCCGGCACAGGCAAAAACCCCGCCGCCAACCTGCAATTAGTATTAAAGAACCTGCATGGCGCAACTTGCCGCACGGCGCGTTTCCGTTGCGTGATAGCCCTGATTATTGACGGCAACGAACGCCTGTTTGAAGGCGTAGCCGAAGGCGAAATCTTAACCGAACCGCACGGCGCACAAGGTTTCGGCTATGACCCGGTATTCCGTCCCGCAGGACATAGCCGCACGTTTGCCGAAATGTCCGCCGAAGAAAAAAACTGCCTGTCGCATCGCGGAAAAGCCGTCAAACTACTGGTAGAAGAATTAAGAATTAGAAATTAAGAATTAGAAATTGGGCTGACGCAAAAATGATTTACGGATTTACAGATTGGGCTGACGCCACTGCGCTTGCTGCACTTTACGCTTAACGCTTCACAAAAATGCTGCACAAATTAACCGCAATCGTTCTACACACGAAGAAATACAGGGAAAGTAGCCTGTTGGCGTATGTTTATACCAATCTTTTCGGGCGGCAGGCGTATGTGGTCAATGGCGTGCGTTCCGGAAAAAACAAAACCGGCATGGCGTTTTTCCAGCCCTTGACTTTGCTGGATGCAGTGGCATACCATAACCCGAAGAGCGAACTGCAACGCTTGGGCGAATACCGCCTGTTGCAGCCGCTGCACAGTATCCCGTTTACGGTAAACAAAAATGCGCTGGCGTTGTTCATCGGCGAAGTGCTGTACAAAACCATCCGCGAACACGAGCCGAATGACGGGTTATTCCGTTTCCTTGTACGCGCCGTACTTGACCTTGACGGCTTGACGCAGGGCGTTTCCAATTTCCACCTTTATTTTCTCGTGCATCTGAACCGCTACTTAGGCTACGCGCCGGGCAATAATTATTTTTCCGAAACGCCCTATTTCGACGCACAGGCGGGGGAATTTACGCCTTTGCGCCCGACGCACGATTTGTTTTTTGACACGACGCAAACGCAATTATTCGCCACGCTGTTGAACAGCAAACCGGAAAACCTGGCGCAGCTTTCCCTCCACCATGACCAGCGGAACCGTTTTGTGGATAACATGCTCCGTTTCCTCAACCATCATTTTGACACGCCGGTGGCGGTGCGCTCGGCGGCTATTTTGCAGGAAGTATTCCGGTAACGCCCCTGCCCTGCCAAAATGCCAGGCAAGTTTTCATGGCAAAGTTTTTGTTCGTATATTTGCAAAAAACATTTTTATTATGCCTTCCATTTACATTATTGTTATCGCATTCCTGCTGTTGAGCTGGGCGGTTCAATCGGGTTTGAAAACCCGCTTCAACAAGTATTCCAAAATCCGCCTGCCAAATGGCATGACCGGCAGGGACGTTGCTGAAAAAATGCTCCGCGACTACGGTATCACGGGGGTGAAAGTAGAATCGGTGCGCGGGAAACTGACCGACCATTATAATCCGGCGACCAAAACCGTTAACCTCAGCGAGCCGGTATTTGCTTCTTGCAGCATAGCCGCTGCGGCAGTTGCCGCTCACGAATGCGGGCATGCCGTACAACATGCCCATGCCTACCATTTTTTAGCCATGCGCTCAAAATTAGTGCCGGCGGTGAGCTTCGCTTCGCGCTGGGTGCAATGGGTGCTGCTGGCGGGCGTCTTGCTTTTGGAAACATTCCCGGCGTTGTTGCTTTTCGGCATTGGGCTGTTTGCCCTCACCACCCTGTTTAGTTTCATTACGCTGCCGGTGGAAATCAACGCCAGCACGCGCGCTGTAGCATGGCTCGAACACGCCGGCATCACCGACTATGACACGCAACCCAAAGCTAAAAGCGCCCTCCGCTGGGCTGCTTATACCTATGTCGTTGCCGCGCTCGGTTCATTAGCTATCCTCCTCCACTACATTATGATTTTCCTCGGCGGGCAACGGAGATAATTTTTTAATAAAATTTTGGCATTTTCAAAAATTACCGTACCTTTGTAAACATAAATGATGAATATAAAGATGCTATGATCTATCGTAGAAAATAAGACATAACAAAAAGCAAAGATAAAAAGGGTTTCATCATTCATAATATGAAACCCTTCATTTTTTTAAAAAACTACGTGATGAAAACAAAAAGTGAAAACAAGGCAAAACAAGAATTGTTTAAGTTTGCTTTCTTTCCAAAATATCACGACGCTATTAAATACCTCGCAGAAGAACTGGCAGACAAAGAAGACGACTGGGACTTCTCCGGCACCAAAACCCCCACCCATGCTATCCTTAAAAACTATTTGGAGCACATGTTCCGAAAACTGCAACATGAAAAAAAGATACATTTTACCGGCGATAACAAATACGCTTGCTTTAACACAGGGCTGGTAACCGATAATTGGGAAGAAATTTATGCTTTTTTTGAACAATATAATAAACCTAAAGAACAATACGATAATCCTCCTTTCTGTTTTAAAGCTTTTATGAAGAAAAGCAACAGGGAGCTACTTGCGCAATTTCATAACAATTTACCGGAAATCGCCGATTTTTTCCAAAAACCGGAAGACTTAATTTTTAATCCTAAATGCGAATTAATCCCTGAAATTGACCATATCATAGAAGATAACAAAGAACGCTTTCCCGTCCACATGCAAAATTGCGACAACGCAGAAATGCGCAGGAAATTGGAAGGCGCTATAGAAGAGGTAAAACGAAAAGTAAAAACTAATTATAAAATAGCCGTACCGCAATATTTTAATGGACGTATTCAACTATTACTGCCGTTGTGCCTTACTCCAAATTCCAAAAATCCCGACTTGGCTCTCGTGGTTCACAAACTCAACGACACCATTTATACGGCAAGAACTTGCCTGACTTTAAAAATGGCATACAATAATGCCCGGTTAATAGTGAAACCGCAAAGTTCATGGCTGAAACCCTAAATTTCATGATTAACGCAAATAAAAATATCATAAATTTAAATAAGCTATTTTTAAATTTGCAATTAAAAAATAAAGTTCTATATTTGCAGCATATTTAAGTTCTTTTTTTATGATTATTTAAGTCGGTAAGATTATCGGCTTTCTGTCTTTGAAATCTAGTCAATTTCAATCTATACTCAAGAGTTATACACGCCAAACGTGGGTTTTAAATATTTGAGTATAGGGTTGACTAGAACCTCAAGGACGATAGATAAAGTTCACGTTTGATTTTTTAGCCCATTAGCAAATAAAGATTGAACGGCGAAAATGGCAGCGGATAAAAACTTGCAGCAGGGGGTTGTTTTATAGGAAAAAGTTTGTGTTTGGAAACAACCCTGATGCTGCGAAAAATAATAACAAATAAAAAAACAGTATGAAAAAAATTTTCTTTCTTTTGACCATGTTTGCAAGCGTTGCCGCAAGCGCGCAAAACATGCAAATCACGACCATTAGCGCGACTTATACCACGTCGCCGGTGATTCAATTCAAGGTAAGCTGGACGGGCGCACGCACCTATCGGCACAATACCAAAGT
>JAITKG010000061.1 GCA_031278495.1 Prevotellaceae bacterium
TGAAAAAAGAATGTTCTTAATCGAAAAAAGAACGTTCTTAATTGAAAAAAGAATGTTCTTAATCGAAAAAAGAACGTTCTTAATTGAAAAAAGAACGTTCTTAACCAAAAAAAGAACGTTCTTAATCGAAAAAAGAACGTTCTTAATTGAAAAAAGAACGTTCTTAATTGAAAAAAGAATGTTCTTAATTGAAAAAAGAACGTTCTTAATCGAAAAAAGAACGTTCTTAATTGAAAAAAGAACGTTCTTAACAGGAAAGAGAAACTGTATAAGTATATTAAAAATGAACAATTTAAAAAAAATAAAACTATGACTACATCAAAAGACTGGATGAAACACAATCATGACGAGTTGTACAGGCAGGCGGTACAGACCCAAACTTATCTGGGCGTACCGGCAAACCGCGCGCGCATGGGTTTTGGCACGGATACCCCGCAGGGGCATTGGTTTGATACGGTGTTTGCAGACGCTTTTATAGCGTACGATACCGCGCATGCCCACTGGTGTTGTCGTTCGAGCGTGACCAGCGCGGCAAAACCCTGTACTTCGCCCTGCGGTGGGAAAACACCACCGGCGAATAATTTGAAGATGTGGCAAACTAATGTGACTAATTTGCTGTCGCGGCAGCAACCTTCAACTGCCCCGTCTTTCCGACCGGAGTGCGCGAGGAACGAGCGCACGGAGCGGAGGAATCTGCTCCAGCACGCAGGGCGGTGCAAAGCAGCAAGTACAGAACGCAGCAGATTCCTCGACTCCGCTTCGCTTCGCTCGGAATGACGGGGCGGCAGCTAAACCCGTACATCTATTTTCTTCGCAGTAGGGTAAAGATGACGCCGGCAAGCAGGGCGAGCAGTAGCGGCGCTATGGTGTTAATAGCTATCCACAGCGGACGCTGCGGGATGGTTTTTGTTTTGTCGAGCAGGCGCATCGTCCATTCGCGCGGGCGGATTTGCATGGTATTTTCGTCGTCAAGCAGGTAGTAAATGCAGTTCTTCACAAAACTGCGGTTGCCGAACTGCTCATTCGTATAACGGTCAAACCCCAGCGGGAAAATGCGTGTGCCGTCGGCGCGGCGCATGACGTCATTGCGGATAATGTCGCCATCGGCTACGACAACCATTCTGGTCGGCACGCCCGTTCCCATGAAGGTAAAGGCTTGTTGGCGGTTGTAGTATTGCAGCGGGCGGTTCAGGAAAGCCGAAGTAAACGTGCCTTCGAGCGTTACCGCCACCGGCAAAAACGACTGTCCGAAAGCCGCCGGGTCGGGGCGTTGCATGGTCTGCGACAGGCTCACTATTGCCGGAACGGCTTGCGTGCGGCTGTTTTTCGAAGAGTACAGTAAATGCTTTTTAGTAACCGCCGGATTTTTCCCGACCGTATCAATCGTACTGGGGTACTTCGACAGGATAAGGTTCAAGCCGCGCGTAATGACATTGTCCGGCGGTGGAATCAGCAGCGGGTAATATGTCCATGGCGCCGGTTTGAAGTCGGCGGTTTGCCCGGCGGGGGCAATGTTTACAGGCAGCAGGGCGCATTGCAGGTCCTGGATAATCGTGGGATTGATGCGGACGCCGTAACGGAATAACTGGTCGTCCAAACCGTGCGCACAGGCAAATGCCAATGTGTTCAAGCCGTTTGACAGGCTGTCGTGGTGCACTTCCACCGCATCAACAAACCATGCCACGCGGCCGCCGTGCATGATATACTGGTCTAACGCCAGCTTGTCGGCGTCGCTCCATGCTTCGGCAGGCTTGGCGACCACGACTGCCGAATAAGGGTCAAGCGCATGTACGTCCCCGTTAATTTCCACCCGGTCGAGGTGCGCAAAAGGCGACAATTCCCGGCAAATATCGCCGGTTTCGTATTCGTCCAGTTCGCCATGCCCTTCCACAAAAGCAATATGCGGCAAGTCTTTCCGCGCGATACGCGCAATGGCGCTTGCCAGGGCGGGTTCTACGTTTTGTTGCGCCACCAGTAAACTTTCATCGGAGTTGGCGCCGGAATTATCCTGCAAAAAATTCACCGCCACCTCGCGCATGCGGACAGCGGTATCAACGGTTTGGGTATATACCACCAGCGCGCCCGGAAATACGGTGCGTTCCAGCCGTCCGCCGCCGGCAGTACGTTCTTCTTCTATCACCGGCGCCAGTCCGCGCGCCTGCAGGGACGCATATACCTGCGGCAATTCGTGCGGGGCGGTTTCCGCCGCCACATCCACAAATTCGTAGCGCAAATGCGCGCCGGCGTACACTTTCAATTCATCCAGCGTTTCCCTAATTGTGCTGCGCAGTTTTTTTAATGGCAGCGACATATTGCCGTCGAGGAAAACATATACCTGAACCGTATTATCCAATTGCTGCATCACGCGCTTCGACGCATCCGCCAAAGTATAGCGGTGGTCGCCGGTAAGGTCGATACGGAAAAGGAAAGGCTGCGCCACGCTGTTGAGCGCAATTAACAGCGTCGCCAAGCCAATAAATCTGGCAATAGCGCGGGTTCTTTTTGCTGTAAGGATATTTACCATTTCCGCGCCTCCAGTTTTAGCCGCGCCGCTTCAATGAAAAGCACAATCAGGCTTGCGAAGTAAAGCACATCACGCATATCAACCACGCCGCGGCTGAGCGACCGGTAATGCCCGTTGATGCCGAACAGCAGCAACTGTTCGCCAACCGCCGGGAACAGCGCCGCCAGCCCGTCGAATCCCATGTAAAAGAAAAAACAGCCGGCAGCCGCCACTATGAATGAAATAATTTGATTGCCGGTAAGCGACGAGGCAAATACCCCGATAGCCGCATAACCGGCAGCCAGCAGCAGCAAACCGATGTAAGACCCCCAAGCGCCGCCGGCGTCAATATTGCCCACCGGATTTCCCAGCAGGTATATACTGATATAGTAAATAAAAGTAGGCAACAGCGCCAGCCACGCCACCACCGTAGCGGCGAAATATTTTCCCAAAATCAGTTGCCGTTCGGTAACCGGTTGCGAGAGGAGCAATTCAATAGTGCCTGATTTTTTTTCATCGGCTATCGTACGCATGGTCACAGCGGGCAACAGGAATAAAAACAACCATGGCGCCAGTTCGAACAATCCGCCAAGCGTAGCAAAACCGCCGTCGAGGATATTCATCGTGCCTGCGCCAATCCACAGGAACCAGCCATTGACAACTAAAAAAACCGCTATCGCCAGATAGCCGGTAAGCGACGAGAAGAAAGCGTTTAATTCCTTTTGAAAGATACTGGACATACGGTTTACCCCACAAATGAAGCCGGATTATACAGGCTGTTTGATGATTTTAATCCTGGCATATTGTAATAATAATGTCTTGCGCCCATAGTCATCAAAATCGACAATAGCTTTCGCGCCGGGCATGACGCCTTCGACGCCCGCTACCGTGCCTGCGCCAAAACGGTCGTGCTCTATGATCATGCCGGCAGCCAATTTCGGCGAGTCGCCGGGCGTAAAGTCCGCCGCCCCGCGCAGGACGGCGGACTTTACGGGTTTCAAGACGGTACGTACCGGCGTTTTGCGTCCAAATGCGCCTTTTTCGTCCGGAAGCTTGCCTTTGGCTGTTTCCCCGAATACAGGTTTATTGAAATAGCTTTCGTCAATTTCATGCAGGAAGCGGCTGGGACGGTTTGAAACCGTTTCGCCCCAGCGGTAGCGCGTTTTGGAAAAGGAAACGGTAACGCGCCGTTTGGCGCGCGTGATAGCCACATAAAACAACCGGCGTTCTTCTTCCAGCGCTTCCAGAGAATCTACGGAAAGCCCGCTGGGGAAGAGCGTTTCCTCCATGCCGGTAATATAAACGTACGAGAACTCCAGCCCTTTTGCCGAATGCACCGTCATAAGCGTTACTTTATTGCGGTCTTCTTCCTTTTCGTTGTCCATATCGGTAAGCAAAGACACGTTTTCCAAGTATTGCCGGACGGTTACCAGCCGGTTTTCCTCATCGGGGTTGGCGTTGTCTGGGTTATCGCAAAATCCTTTGATGCTGTTCAGGAGTTCTTCCACATATTCCAACCGTGTGATGTTTTCCATGCTATTCGTTTCTTTGAGTTCGGCGATGTAGCCCGACCGCTTGGCGGCTTCCGTAGCCAGTTCGTGGGCGTCAATCGCAAACTGCAACGACGATAATTCGGCAATCAAGTCGCAAAAAGCCTGCAATTTTTGTGATATCTGCGGGCGCAACCCGATAGCTGCGGGCGGCAAAGCAAGGAATGTTTCATACATGCTTTTCCCTTCCGCGCCGGCAGCGGCTTGCAGGCGTTCAAGGCTCGTTATGCCGATACCGCGCGACGGCGTTTGCACGGCGCGGCGGAAAGCCTCGTCGTCGTTCGGATTGACAATCAAACGCAGGTATGCCAGCAGATCCCTAACTTCGGCGCGCTGGTAAAACGACATGCCGCCGTAAATTTTATACGGCAGGTTTTTTTTGCGCATGGCTTCTTCAAAGAGGCGCGATTGCGCATTGGTGCGGTAAAGTATGGCTATTTCGTTATACGGCGTTTGTTTATTGTATGCCGTATCAAAAATCGACGAAGCCACCATAAAGCTTTCTTCCTGCTCGGTGAAAGCGCTCAGCACGTTTATCGGCTCGCCGGCTTCGGCGCGTGAAAAACACTTTTTGCGCAACTGCCGGCTGTTTTTTTCTATCAAACTGTTTGCCGCATTGACGATGGTTTGCGTAGAGCGGTAATTCTCTTCGAGCCGGTATTCCCGGTAGCCGGGATAGTCGTTCCGGAAATTTAAAATATTTTCGATGCGTGCGCCGCGGAAAGCATAAATACTTTGCGCATCATCGCCCACCACGCAAATATTGTGATGCGGCTGCGCCAGTTTTTTTACGATTAAATACTGCGCATAATTGGTATCCTGGTACTCGTCCACCAGAATATACCGGAACAGCGAGCTGTAATGCGCCAGCGCCTCGGGGAAATCGCGGAACAGCACATTGGCGTTAAGCAATAAATCGTCGAAATCCATAGCGCCCGCCAGCCTGCATTTACGTTCATACAGCGTGTAAATATCCCCTGTGAGCGGCATACGGCTGGCAGCGTCGGCAGCTATGATTTGCGCATTGCCGACATATTCGCCGGCGCGTATCAAATTATTTTTCGCTACGGAAATACGTCCGGACACGTTGCCGGGTTTATATATTTTTTCGTCGAGTCCCATTTCTTTGATGCAGGCTTTGACCAAACTCCTGCTGTCGCCGGCGTCGTAGATGGTGAACGACTGGGGATAGCCCAGCCGTTCCGCTTCGCTGCGCAGGATACGTGCAAAAACAGCGTGGAAAGTGCCCATCCACAAACGGCGCGCCACATCTGCGCCAACCAGTGCACCGATACGTTCTTTCATTTCGCGCGCCGCTTTATTGGTGAATGTAAGCGCCAGCACATGTTGCGGGCGTACATCCTGCTGCAGGAGGTAAGCAATGCGGTAAGTCAGTACGCGCGTTTTTCCGGATCCGGCGCCGGCAATAATCAGGGAGGGCTGCTGGTAATTTATCACCGCCTCGCGCTGTACGTCGCTTAATTCATCTAAAAAATTCATTGTTTTTATAAAAATGGCGTACAAATTTACATGAAAAAATTGGATATAGCAATGCCTGATTTCAAGATGCAAAGAGCTAATGTGCTAATGTGACTAATTATTTAATGTGACTAATTGGGCTGGCGCGCCAGCCTAATTCCTAATTCTTAATTCGCAAAGCCCCGTCAGGGGCGGGATGTCGGTAACCCCGTGCAAGTGCAGCGAAGCGGAACGCAGCGCGGGGATGCACGGCGATGCTTCCTGCACTCGCGCGGCGCACAGGTTTACCGCTATGCGCCGGCATTGCTCCGCGCGAAAGGCAGGGGCGTTCGTTTTGTACCCCGCGCTTACGCACGGGACTATAATAATGCCGCCCCTTCGGGGCTGCCGCTCGTCATTCCGACCCAACGTGCTAATGCGACTGATTACTTAATATGACTGATCAGGGAAGTTATTATTTTACGTATCTTTGCGAAAAATACGTTTTCCGAGATGATTGAACTCATTCCCGCTATTGACCTGCTCGACGGCAAATGCGTGCGCCTCACGCAGGGCGACTATGCCGCCGCAACCGTCTACGACAACAACCCGCT
>JAITKG010000101.1 GCA_031278495.1 Prevotellaceae bacterium
CAAAACCAAAGTATTCAAAAATTTTAGGCATCACGCTGCTTTTTTACAAAGGTAAAAAATTAGATAATAAGAGCCAAATTTTTTCGCCTGCCTGCAAGAAGCCCCCTAACCCCCGAAGGGGGAACAGGGATTTACAGATTGACAGATTTACAGATTGAGGCTGGCGCCGGCTGATGTGAAGATGTGGAGATGTGGAGATGTGAAGATGTGGAGATGTGGAGATGTGGAGATGTGGAGATGTGGCAGCACTAACCGTTGCCCGTTAGCCGTTAACCGCCCGCAGGGCATTCACTTTCAACTCTCAACTGCGCCGCGCGGGTGCAGGACGCGTCATCGTGCATCCCCGCGCTGCGTTCCGCTTCGCTGCACTTGCCTTACCATTCGTTAAAGTCAATTTCGTTGCTGTTTTCGACCGGCGTTAATTGCCCTCTATCGCAGCGCAGGGTGCGGGCAGGATAGTTTTTGAGGATGGTCTGGTTGTGGGTTACCATGATGACAGCCGGTCCTTCGCGGCGGTGGATTTCAAGGAGGATTTTCATGATGTCGGTAGCGGTTTCGCTGTCGAGGTTGCCGGTAGGTTCATCGGCGATGATAAGTTCCGGATTATTGAGCAATGCCCGCGCAATGGCTATGCGCTGTTGTTCGCCGCCCGAGAGCTGGTGCGGCATGTCCATTGCTTTCCGTTTCAGTTCTACGGCTTCCAGCACTTTTATGATTTGTTCGTTAATCAATTTTTTATCGCGCCAGCCCGTTGCCCGCAGGACAAATGATAAATTATCATACACCGGGCGGTCGTGCAGCAATTGGAAATCTTGAAAGACTACGCCCATTTTACGCCGCATTCGCGAGATGTATTTCGTTTTCATAGTTACCAAATCAAATCCTGCGACATTCGCATAGCCTTCTTCCACGGGCAATTCCCCATGTATGGCGCGTATCAGGCTGGTTTTTCCGCTTCCTACTTTCCCAATGAAATAAACCCATTCGCCGGGTTCTATTTGTAACGTTACCTCTTTCAAAATCAAATGGCTTCCTTGAAAAATGTTTACATTACGAAAATCGATGATATACTTGCTTTCCATTTTTATGTATTATAGTTAGTTATGAATATTGAAAAAAGATATTAAAAAAAATTGTTTATAGAAACTGTAAAAAACACTACAAAGTTACGGATTTAGTTTGTATCTTTACGCAAATTTTTTCATTCTCTTAATAGAAAAATGCAACTTTTAGCGTGTAGAAAAATAGTGTCAAAAAGTTTTTTCACCGTACTTATTACGTTTGTTTTCGCCGGCACGGTGTATTCCCAGCACGTGGAAAAGAAGCCTAATGACTTGTACTTAAAAGGGGTTGATTTATTTGAAAAAGGACTGTATACCGATGCGGAAATGGTATTCCTCCGCGCGTCCAAAGAAACCGACCCTGCCGACCAACTGGCGCTGTCGGAAATAGCTTATTACCGCGCCATGTGCGCTATCGAGTTACGTTTGCCCAACATGGAAGCTTACGTGATTGATTTGCGGGGAAACCATTCCGAAAATAAAAATATCAATTATGTAACATACCAATTAGCCAATTATTATTTTCAGGAACAGGATTACAAGAAGGCGCTCCAGTGGTATGAAGAAGTGGACAGCCGCGCCCTGCGTTACTACGAACATGTGGAATGCGTTTTCAAAAAGGGATATTCCTGTTTTGAAACCGGCGAAATAGATCTGGCGAACAAATGTTTTATCGAAATCAAGGATGTTCCCGACAGCCCCTACAGCGCGCCGGCGACCTATTATTACGGGCATACGGAATACTTGAAACAGCATTATATTTCGGCGCAACTGGCGTTTGAAAAAGTTTCGGCGGACGACCGTTTTGCTACACAGGCGTTGTTTTACCTGCTTAATATCTACTATTCGCAGCAGGATTACGAAGAAGTGATAAAGGCAGGCGGGAACCTGTTGCCAGCCATGAGCGAGCCGTATCATTCGGAAATGGCGCGTATCATTGCCGAGTCCTATTACTATACCAAAGATTACGGGAAGGCGCGCGAATATTTTTCCATTTATTCGCCGCAGAAAACCAATCTTTCGCGTACGGATGAATATTTTTTGGGATTGCTTGAATACCATGCCGCCAATTATACCGAAGCTGTCCGTTATTTCAACCGTGTGAGCCGTGCGCATCAGGATTCATTGGCGCAAAATTCATACTATTATTTGGGAAGTATTTATTTAACCCTCGATAAAAAAACCGATGCGCAAAAAGCCTTCCTGTCTGCTTCGCAACAATCGTTCCTGCCGGCGCTCACGAAAGACGCTTTTTTCCAATATGCCAAACTGTCGCTGGAATTACAGAATAGCGGCGAACCAATGAAAAAATACATAGAAAAATATCCCGATGAAGATACAAATCCTGAAATAAAAAGCTATTTGGCGTCGTTGCATATCATCAAGAACGATTACCGGCAGGCGTTGGAGCAACTGTCCCTCATCCCGAAACCCAGCGACAAGGAACAGTCCGACATACAACGGTTGAATTTTATTATCGGCAAGCAACTGTACGACGAGCAGGACAGTTCAAAATACGAAGAAGCGCTCAATTATTTTGAAGCTTCGCTCAGGGTAGCCCGCTACGACGCTACGGTGGAAGCATTGGCGAAATACTATAAAGCCGACATATATTACCTGCTCGGGCTATATAAGGAAGCGCAGAAACAATTTGAAGCCTTTGTTTCGGGGAGCGGCGCATTGCAGTCCCGGAATGAATACATAGCGGCGCATTACAATTTGGCATATTGTTATTACAGGCAAAACGACTACAACAATGCCCTCTCGTGGTTCCGCAAGTTCATTGCGGCGGCAGGGCAGTCGTTCCGGGCGCAGGTAGCCGACTCGTACAACCGTATCGGCGACTGCAACTATATTCAAAGCAAGTACTGGCCGGCAGCGGAAAACTATACCACCGCCGCCGATATGGACGCCGCCAATCCCGATTATGCCCTGTACCAAAAAGCGCTTTCGTATGGCTTGCTGAGCCGCCCCGAACGTAAAATAGAAACCTTGCAGGAATTATTAAAAAAATACACGCATTCCGAATATGCGCCTGCCGGCTTGCTGGAATTAGGGCGTACTTATTTTCAACATAACCGCTACAACGAAGCGGAAGCTACCTTCAAGCAATTACTCGCAGATTATCCCGACAGCCCCCAAATCGTTCAGGGGCTTATTGAATTGGGGCTGGTATGCACCAATACCAACCGGATGGATGAAGCGGTGGAATATTACACAAAAGCGCAACAGAAAGCCGCTCCCAATTCTATGGATGAAAAAGCCGCACTCGACGGCTTGTACAACGCCTATTTGGATAAGGGAACGCCCAACCTGTATTACCAATATTTGGAAAACATCGGCAAAGAATCGAACACTGCCGAACGGGCGCTTTCTATCTATAACGCCGCCGAGAAATTAGCCAACTCCGGCGGTTGCGACAAAGCCATTCCCGAATTTAAGGTATTTATCGCCAATTACCCGGATAACCCCAACATATTGCCGGCGCACTACTATTTGGCTACGTGCTATTATGAAAGGCGGAATTACATGGAAGCTGTGGCGGAATTTAAGCCTGTCATCAATGATGCAAGTAACAATGTTTACAAAGAGCAGGCGCTGATAAAATCAGGACAGGCGAATACCTTTTTGGAAGACTACCCGGCGGCAGTGGCAAACTTGAAACAGTTGGCGCAATTGACCAACAACGAAAGCGTGCAATTATCGGCGTATATAGACATGGCAAAAATACATTTTGAAAAACTCCATAACTACCGTGAAGCCGCGAACACAGCGCATGCCGCCCTGCTGATGCCTGCTATCAGCGAACCGCAAACCCGCGAAATGAATTTGATAAAAGCGAACTGCTGGCGGACATTGGGACAGGAAGAAGAAGCCTTGAAACTCTACAGGGAACTCACGGCGAAAAAAATCAATGACAGGGAAAATGCGGAAGCGACTTTCTACCTTATAGCAGATACCTTTAAGCAGGGTAAGTTTGAAGACGGCGAAGCAATGGCTGTGAAATTTATCAACTCCGAAGCCAACATCTACCAGTATTGGACGGCAATGACGCTTATTACTATGGCGGAACAATATGCCCTCAAAGGCAATACGGCGCAAGCCGAAGCTACTTATGACAGTATCCTGAAAGGCTATAAAAACACGGATGACGGCATTATTGAAATTGTAAAACAACGCATGGAGGCGTTAAAAAAATAAATACCAACCGGCAGTATGAGAATAAGAGGTTATATATTGTTCATAATAAGTTATACGTTATGCTGCGGAAATATATATGCCCAAACCCGTAGCGGCAGTACTACCACCACTATGGAATCGCGCGTGGTGGAAGTAACCCGTACCTATGAACGCACAATTGTTGACGCCGACCGGATAGCCGTTCCTTTGAAAACCAGCGATTCCATCTCCGGTTTCACGACCTCGTTCAGCTACAAAGTTCATCCGGTGCACCTGCCTATATTCAGCGTTTCCGGCAGCATGCAGCCTGCCGCCATAGAAGAACGGGTGGACGCCCCGCTGCAGAACTACGGTTACCTGCGGCTTGGATTAAGTTACCCGTGGACGCCGCTGGCAGACCTTTACCTGCATAACCGGAATATTAAAAATTCCATTGTCAGCATTTATTATAACCACCGCTCGTATTGGGCAAACACGGCGCTGGTTGCAGAACAGCCGGAAGGCTATGCGCTTCCTGCAACCATTGCAGGATACAATGCGCAAAATGATTTGGGCGTATCGTTGCAGCATCGGATTAAAAACATGCTGCTCCATGCCTCGTTCGACTACAAACGGCGTTATTTGCTGTTCCACGGGCACGACACCGCCTACCTTGCCCGCCTATCCAACAGCTATCCCAGCTATATTGACGCTATCAACAACGATCCCGGTTATATAAAAAGAAAGTTGGAACAAGTGTACAATATTTATAATGCCGAACTGGGTATAGCTTCTAAAAACATTTACGACGGGTTTTCCTATAATGTGAATTTAACCTTCGGCTATACGCACGACAAGGCGATTACTGCGCAAAGCCAGATGACCGGCATGCCCGTTTCTGAATACATTGGCGGCATTCATGGAAAAATTGCACAAACCTTTGCGCATGTCCATTCGGGAAGCCTTGCCTTCAGGGCGGCGGTTTTCAATAAGGAAAATGCTGCACGGTTATCCGACGGCGTGTTTACGGTTATGCCGGCTTATGAATACCAGAAAGACGGTATCAGCATTTCGGCGGGCATAAACCTTGAAGGCGCCTATAATTCACAATCGCCCCAGCGCAATACGGGCAAATTGTCTTTACACATTTTCCCGGATATATCTTTCGCCGCAAAACTGTCGGGCTATTTCACCGCCTATGCGAAGATATATGGGCAAACAACCATAAATACATACCAAAAAACCGCACTCGAAAACCCCTACATCCTGCCGGGATTAACTATTGAAAACACCCAAACGCCATTTGACGTCACAGCCGGCGGAAAAGGACGGGTGTTTGATATTGCCGGCTACAATGTATTCGTGTCTTATGCTTACATGGACAACATGTATTTTTATGTAAACAGTACGCAACCATTGTCCGGCGACCCGTCCGATTCGTTTATTCCCGGTTATTTGCGGAATAATTTTGATGTGGTATATAATAAAACCAGCCGGTTCACAATCGGCGGCGACGTGGATTACACCATTGCCGGCTTTGAAGCCATTGTACGCGGACGTTATTATATGTATTTCTTTAACCAAAGCGTGGAAGGTTTTAAGGCATGGCACAAGCCTTCGTGGGAAATCAATGCCGACCTCCGTTACAAATACGATGAATTTACGTTCGGGTTAGGCATCGCCGCACGCGGCAGCGCCCCGATACAATATCAAAACCCGAATGTGGGAACAATAGCCGCAACTATTAAACCATACATAGACCTGTCGCTACAGGTGGAGTACAAATTATACAAATGGCTGTCGGCATTTGTGTACGGCAATAACCTGCTCAACCAGCATTACCAAAACTACTACCTTTACCTGCATCACGGCATCAGCGGCGGAGCAGGCGTGGCGCTGGTATTTTGAGGCAGCGTATATAAATCAAGCAGTGCATATCTAAAAACAGTTTATTTTTGCACTGTTTTTGCATTCTTTGACAAGTTGGATGTTTTTAATTTTTTCTTGAATTTCTTCACCATTTCAATATAACAAAAATAAGACAAAACCGTTTAGGAAACGTGGATTTATTTGTTTTGTTATAGGGTAGTGAAGAACCCTCAAGAATGATAAATAAAGTCCACGTTTCGTTTTTTTGATGTGTAGCGTTAATAGAAAATATACTTAAAAAGTATTTTCTTATGCTTGGATAACCCGGTTTAACTGCTTGTTATATATTTGTATGGGAATGATTTTACTCCCTGCTTAACTGTCCAGTTTCCGAGCGGACACCCGCCCTAAGGCTGGGCGGAGTCCCGCTTAGCCCCTGATTCGTTTATGGCTATGCGTTGCCCCCGTCTGGTTTTATGGCTATTTAAGATACGCCGTTTTTTTTTACTACTTTTGTGCAATTTTTATACTGTGATTGATCCATTAACTACTACGAACGATTCCGGTTGGCGGCTTGCGGCGGAAAAAGCGCTGCGGGGCGAACGGCTGTCGGCTGCCGGCGGACAGGCGCTTTACGCATGTGAAGATTTGGAACTGTTATCCTCCCTGTCTACCTGCAAACGCAGGCAAATAAACGGTGATAAGGTTTTTTATAACCGCAATTTCCATATCGAACCTACAAACATTTGCGTCAACCATTGCGTATTTTGTTCCTATCGCCGGCAAGCGGGAGAAGCCGGGAGCTGGGAATATACTGTCGACGACATCCGGGAAATTTGCCGGTCGTATGCGGGGCAACCGGTGACGGAAGTCCATATCGTCGGCGGCGTGCACCCGGCGCGGGATATTTATTTTTACGCTTCCTTGCTGTATGCCGTGAAACAGATATTGCCGCAAGCTACGATTAAGGCTTTTACAGCGGTGGAAATAGATTATATGGCGCGGAAGGCGGGATTATCATACGAAAAAAGTTTGCTGCTGTTAAAGGAAAACGGACTGGAAGCCATGCCCGGCGGCGGTGCGGAAATTTTTGACGAAACCATCCGCCGGCGGATTTGCCCCGACAAAACCGATTCGCGAACATGGCTGCATATACATGAAACAGCGCACCGGCTGGGCATCCGTACTAATGCCACCATGCTCTTCGGGCATATTGAAACACCGGCGCACCGGGTCGACCACCTTCTGCGGTTGCGCGAATTGCAGGATAAAACCGGCGGTTTCGACGCATTTATCCCGTTAAAATATAAATCGCAGCATAACCGCTTGGGCGTTGCCGGCGAGGTACCGACGGCAGAGGTGTTGCGGAATTTTGCCGTATGCCGCCTGTTGCTCGACAATATCCCGCATCTCAAAGCCTACTGGCCGATGTTGGGAAAAGGCGTTATGCAACGCGCCCTGCACTTTGGCGCCGACGATATTGACGGCACAATTGACGACTCTACCAAAATATACAGCATGGCGGGCGCCGATGAACACCCGGCGCTCACCGTGCCGGAACTGGAAGCCATTATAACCGCTGCCGGATTCGTGCCGGTGGAGCGGAATACTTTTTATGAACCAATTTTAAAATGATGATGAATAACAAACGATCCCTTTTCTTTTCAATGGATTTTTTATTGCCGGCAATACTTTGCCTGTATACCGCATCCCTGTATTTTTCCAACAGGACGGTAGTTTGTGCGACCTTTCTTTTGGTGGCTTCCGGCGCGGCTTTGATAATTTATAGGACGGGCTGCGGCAAACAAAAGTTATCGCGACCACATCTGCTTGTTTATGGCTGCTTGGCAGTGTATGCCGTTCGCGCCGTGTGGCTACTGTTCGGTGATAATCTGCAAAACGGGTTGCGCTGGGTAGATACCGGCTTGCCGTTTATCCTTTTCCCGCTGCTGTTCCAGTACCTTCCGTGGAATGAACGCATGCTGAAAACAGTGTTGCTGTTTTTCGTACGCTTTACGGGGCTGTTTTGTATAATCACTCTTTTTAGCGTTGCATGGCACAGTTTCCAACTTCCGGTAAGTATAAAAGAATGGCTGTTGTACCCGAAAAGCTACCCTTTTGCTTATACGTGGACAAACTATGACCATCCGTCGTTTCTTTGTGTCATTTATTTATTGGCGCTCCCGGTGAGCCTCTATCTGAAACGCAGGTACAGGGCTATTTCCACCATAGAAATCATTACACTTATTGTCATCGAAACCGCAACGCTTGCCTTCACCGGCGCACGTGTCGGATTTATTATATTGCCTGTATTACTTCTATGGATGTTGCTCTACCGTATTTCGTTCAAGAGGAAAATAATGACTATCGGCTTACCGGTAGCGCTTGCCGGCGGGACAGTTATTGGGCTGTTGGGTTGGGATAACCAATTTACCAGCCGTTTCGAAGACCCTGTTCGCATACAATTGTGGAAAACGGCAATGGCTTCCATCAAAGAAAAACCTTTATTAGGTACCGGCACCGGCGGCATGGACGCCGTACTGGCTTCTCCCGAAATAGCCGGCGCATTAGGCTATACCGAACCGCTACCTCTTTCCTACCCGCACAATCAATACCTCGGCGAAATTATGCACTTTGGTTTTATTGGCGCGGCGGCATTATTCGGTACATTGGCGTATTTGCTGGTCTTGGCTTTCCGCAAAAAAGATTTTTTATTACAATCTTTATTGTTCATATTATTTGTTTTTATGTTTACGGAAATGCCCCTGGACTCGCACAAGGGCATCAATTTTTTCCTGTTTTTTATATCTCTCTTCGTCGCTACCATTCCCCTGCGGACGGACGCCGGCGTGAAAACACAATAGCATGATGCAAAAAATTTCAGCCGTAATTATAACCTTTAACGAAGAACGGAATATCCGGCGTTGCCTGCAATCATTGGAAGGAATTGCGGACGAAATTATTGTGGTCGATTCTTTTTCCACCGACGCGACCAAAGAAATATGCCAACA
>JAITKG010000121.1 GCA_031278495.1 Prevotellaceae bacterium
CGGGCAATCCTGTTGATTATTTCCCGTAATAACAGGGGATCTTTCAGGCGCAAATCTTTTGTGAGTTGCTTTTCGGTTGCATAAAGGTCTGTATGGATATTCGCACTTTTGCTTTTCCAGTACACCCGGATATAGACAGGATATTTACCGTCTTTTCGCCGGTCTCCTTTTTGAATTAAAATAGAAAATGTAGCCATAGGTTATAATCATAATTTTTCCTGACGAATTCCTGACAAAATCACGTACAAAAATAGCAAAATTTATATTATTTTGCAAAAAATAAAAAAGCTTCTCTTATTCAGAAAAGCTTTAGTTTGCTGTATTATCGACGTTTTCTTTTTGTGACCCCGGTGGGGGTCGAACCCACGACCCACAGATTAAGAGTCTGTTGCTCTACCAACTGAGCTACGGAGTCAAATTAAGCGGACAAAGGTACAAAATTTTGCCGGCATATCAATACAAAATTGTATAAATAAGTTTCAAGGTCGCGGGGGAAGCAGGGTGGAACTTGACATACGTGTAAAGCGTGTTATCCAAAATCGTATAAGAATAACCGTAATAATCATCCTGTATCGTAGTGGTGGGAAACAGGTATAAAGGCGCTGTTTCCGGTGGCTGTGGCTTAAGAAATTGTTGCAAATAGTAGGTAATATTAAACGTATAATTTCTTAACGAACGGTTGAGCGTGCCGTCAAAGGCGGCATTCGACACATCGTCAATCAGCGGATAGGTTAATTTTCCGGCGGTATTGACGGTGCGGGAACACAGGGCTAAAGTAGCAGGACATTTATCCATGTCAAACGCCGGGTCTATCGAAAGAACCAGTTCGGCTTTATTGAGCAGTACTTGCAAATTATTGTTCGCAAAAACGCCTTTCAGGGAATCCGCCAGCGCATTCAAGGAATCCTTTATTGCCGCCACATCGAATACCGGTTTCACGCCTGCCAGCGATTCGAAATACACCGGTTGCGCGGCTACGCCCGCCGGCGGGTTTTGATAATTGGCAAGGTAATCCGACGAGTGCCTGTAGGCGCTAAACACCAACCCGTAATCGCCCCAATAAAGCATCGAAGTATCTTTTCCGTTATCCTTATACTGTAACGTCAGGTAAGCGGTAGAAATATCCGTTGTATTCAGCCGCCCGCCCTGTATGCCGGCAGGCTGCGGGTCGACGGTCAATACAAAACCTTTGTATTTTTCATAAAAATGAACCAGCGAATCCATATCATCGGTTGTACCTTCCAATAGCGTCCTGCCAAAAGCTTCCGTTAATGGAATGATAAGCGTATCGCCGCCGTTGTAAGTCAAGCCCGGCATATTTACAGGTTCCGGTTTGTAATCGCCCGCCGTGATGGAAGTATTGTAGTAAGTGCTATCGTAGTACAAAGTGCGGTTGAGTTCGTACAGCTGGATGTTTTGTACGATATTTTGCTGGTCTTCATCAGCCACATTCCGCCCGGAAATAATGAGCAGCAACGAAGCTGCCACAAATTCGGGATTTTCCCCAAAACTGTGACCGCTCACATACGGGTAAATCCGGAATACCAAATCGGCATTCATGGTGCGGAAGGGCGTAATGTTGATACTCCCGAAAATACCGGAATACACATACGCTGAATTGGTGATAACAGAATCAACCGTAGCCGTATAGACAGGCAGGTTGGGTATATTGCGTACCTGTAAGCCGGGACGTTGGTCGTCGGGAATGAAATCCGTCCCGAAAGTATTATCCACATTTATACAAGAAGAAAATCCGGTAATGGCAATGATTGGCAGGAAAAAGAAAAAACGTATCCGTTTCATTTGGCTCGTATTACTTGGGTATAAAATTCGTTGCAGTCGTCCACGCTTGACAGCGGTTTTTTACAATGGAGAACAGGTTTTTTCAATCCTTTGGCAAAAGTATCCAGGGTAGGGTTTTTCTTGTTGCCGAAAAACAGGACGCCGTCGGAATAGCGAATAGCAAATTTGACATAGTTAATGAATGTCGGGTTGGCAAGGTCTTCCACGTCTTTCGGGCGGATGCCTTCGAGCAATAATTTTTCTTTTAGCCGTTTATTCAATGGCTGCTCGAATCTTTCGTTTTCGGCGATGGCAAGCACTACTTTGGTTTTTCCGAACAAAGGATCGTCTTTGTACGCTTTTTTCGATAACAGCGCCGCCAAAAATGTAAACCATCCCTGGCAATGGATAACCCCGGGTTTCCAGCGCAGTTTTTTTACGGTTTCGAGGACGCCGCGGGCAAAAAATATCGCCCGTTCATCGTTGTCTGCAAAAGGCGTTCCATCATCGTCTTTCAGTGCGGCTTTGCGTTGAAAGAAATCGTCATTATCAATAAAATAAACCTGCGTGCGGACGCCCGGCATAGAAGCTACTTTAATAATCAACGGATGATCGGTGTCGTCAATAATAATATTCATTCCCGACAACCGGATAACTTCATGCAATTGGTTCCGCCGTTCATTGACACTGCCGAAACGCGGCATAAAGACACGTATTTCACGTCCCTTCTCAGCGATTGCCTGAGGGAGTACCCGTCCGACTTCCGACATGTCCGTATCGGTAAGATAGGGCGCTATTTCGGAACAAATAAATAAAATGCGCGTAGGTTCCATGGGAAGTTTGTTCGTAATAAATTACAAAGATACGAAAAAATTTAATGATAGCCAAGTTTAAATGAAAACGTAAATTCACCGCAGATTTAACCAACCAGTGCAACCGGACTGCAAGCCGCACTAACCTGCCCTCTTCTCAACAGCATTCAAAGATTTCATGGTGGCGTGCCGGAAGGAAGTTTAAATCGCAACAGCATTGCGAAAACATTTTTATTTTTTCATGCTTGCACGATGAAACCAAAGTAGAATAAGGCATAGCGTTGTTAGGAAGCAGTATTTTTTTGCTTCCACACGATTTATTATTTTAGAAAAATTACAGTTGGCGGAAACAACGAACTGCTATACGGTATGATTGATCAGTTAGGCAAGGCATTTCGTACGTACTGCACACATTGCCCGTGTTGCTTATATGGTCGATACGCACAAAGCAATGCTGAGTGGTGTTTTCCCACCAGTGACAGTTTACTTGCGCATAATTTCCGTATCCAACGCGCATTTTATTCGCCCAACCATAGTAGTCAGTTCTTGGCGTACAGGTACACGTCGCGGAACGAAGTCTTTCACAAACAACGGAAGCAGTGGTCGAAATACTTGTGAAGAGTGTGTTCCAATCACTCTTTATTGGCAAAACCCACTGGTTCGGGCATACTCCTTGTTTATTCGCACCCCAACCGGACGTACCGCCATATGCTTTATTAAATTGCTCTGAGTCATAGTGTCTCCCGCATATTTCCGGCGTGCAGCCACTAAAAGAAATGGTGTACCCTGTCCCGGCATATTTCACATTTTGCGCCAACCACCATTTACCGTCAGGCATCAAAACAATGCGGTAAATCTCTCTATCCCGGCTATCTCGTATATATGCTTCCCAGTTTCTTGCGCCACTGGTACGTTGTCGGCAAAGATGCGAGGCGTCCATATACAAGTCACTTCCTGTGTAAGGACACCAAAGCCCGGGATAGCCTGTGGCGTCGGTTATTGTAGCCGGCGTCACGGTTATGGCAGCAATAGCAATGGTTTTTCCATTTATCGTTTGTGTAGTTGTTCCATTCGATGCAATCAATTTAAATGGCGGCGTACCTTTCAAAGTATAACTGTTCCCATTCATTACTGCATTCGGCGGATAGTCGCTGCCATAAACGCACCAGTTGAATTTTCCGGCAGGCGCATTACTTAACGTAGCCGTAACCGTCGAGCCGGGATTGGT
>JAITKG010000145.1 GCA_031278495.1 Prevotellaceae bacterium
TTTTTACTTCCTTTACAATGTCTCAAATATTTTTATATACGGAATAAATGAGTAGATTTTATTCCGTTGCGCGCCGGTTACTTCCTTTAATATTGCTTCGCTTTCCAAGCGTGCTATTAAATTATAGGCTGTTTGCGGCGTTTTATTGATTAACCGAATAGCGTCGGTCGCGGATATAACAGGTTTTTTGTAGAGGTAATCTGTCAATATTCTTGCATTGGCGCTGCGTTTTCCCATTTGGTCGATTTGTTTTTCAAGCGAGTTCTTCAATTGCATAATAGCGTCCAATGTTTCTATTCCTTTTTGAGACGTTTCCACTATTCCCGTCAAGAAAAATTTGAGCCATTGCACCATGTCATTATGCGTTCTTACCCTTGTTAAATTATCGTAATACAACATCCTGTGGCGTTCAAAAAAATCAGACAAGTAAAGAATCGGGCGTTTTAAGATACCTTTATACACGAGATATAACGTAATAAGCAAGCGTCCTGTACGGCCATTGCCATCCGAAAACGGGTGGATGGTTTCAAACTGGTAATGAATAAGAGCTATTTTAATTAAATCGGGGATATTATCATCTTGCGCATTGGCGAAATATTCAATGTCCGACATTAAATTAGCGATTTCAGTATGCACGGGAGGGATGAATACAGCATCGCTGAGCGAGGCTCCTCCTATCCAGTTTTGACTTTTGCGAAAGTCCCCGGGTTGTTTATGCTGTCCACGGACGCTTCGTAATAAAATCCTGTGCGCCATCTTAATCAGACGAGTAGAAAAAGGTAATGCATGAAGCCTGTTTACAGTTTCATTTATGGCTGAAATATAATTTTGCACTTCTACCCAATCGTCGCGTTTTTCTGCCTTAACATCTGCCTTACTTAAAAAAGCCTCTTCCATGTTGGTTTGCGTTCCTTCAATTTTCGATGATTGGGTGGCTTCTTTGGCAATGTGCATTTGAATAAATAAATCAATATCCACATACTCCGAATACATATCCAGCCGTCCAAGATTTCGGTCGGCTTTACTTAATAAAGCTATGACCGGCATATCGTCAATAACCCATTTCCTGTTTAACAACGTGGGTTGGAAACTTTTATAACTACCCTGTGAAATATAAACGCCGGCATTAAAATTTTTCATATTACAGTGGTTAAAATTTGAACAAAGATACAACTTATTCTAATTTCTACCTATTTTTTTAGAATAAGAATTTCCTTATTCTAATTTCAACCCCTAAAATTAGAATAAGCGCCCATTTGTTTTTAAAATCTTAACCTCTTAATCACCTAATTTCTTAATCACCTAATCACTTTCTTTTTGTGTTTTCAAAAAATAATCGTACATTTGCCAAAATCCTTTTTAAGAAATTTTAACAAAGAAAATATGGCAAAAGAAAAAGAATCTGCCGAAAAAAAGCAGGCGGAAGTGAGCAAAGAAAGGCTGAAAGCGTTGCAAGCCACGCTGGACAAAATAGAAAAAGACTACGGCAAAGGCACCATCATGAAAATGGGCGACCAGCCGAAAGTAGACGTGTCGGTTATTCCGAGCGGTTCTATCACCTTAGACCATGCGCTGGGCATTGGCGGTTATCCGCGCGGCAGGGTGATTGAGATTTACGGGCCAGAATCGAGCGGGAAAACCACGCTGGCTATCCATGCCATTGCCGAAGCGCAAAAAGCCGGCGGTATTGCAGCTATCATCGATGCGGAACATGCTTTTGACCGCACGTATGCCGAAAAATTGCACGTGAACGTAGATACTTTGCTGATTTCACAACCCGACAACGGCGAGCAAGCGCTCGAAATCGCCGACCAGCTCATCCGCTCCAGTGCGGTGGATATTGTGGTGATTGACTCTGTGGCGGCATTAACGCCGAAGGCGGAAATTGAAGGCGAAATGGGCGAATCGAAAATGGGGCTACAGGCGCGCCTGATGAGCCAAGCCCTGCGGAAACTTACGGCAAATATCAGCCGTACCAATACCTGCTGTATTTTCATCAACCAGTTGCGCGACAAAATCGGCGTCATGTTCGGCAATCCCGAAACCACCACCGGCGGGAATGCGTTAAAGTTTTACGCTTCTATCCGCGTAGATGTGCGCCGCACCACGCAGTTGAAAGACGGCGAAGAAGCCACCGGTAACCGCACCCGCGCCAAAGTGGTAAAAAATAAACTGGCGCCGCCATTTAAAAAAGCGGAATTTGATATTGTCTTCGGCGAAGGCATCTCAAAAATCGGCGAAATTATTGACTTGGGCGTAGATTTTGACATTATCAAGAAAAGCGGTTCGTGGTTCAGTTATGGCGACGCCAAACTCGCCCAGGGACGCGACGCCGTGAAACAACTGCTGCTCGACAATCCGCAGTTGAGCGAAGAAATCGAAGCCAAAATCCGCGAACGCCTGACCGAAGTAAAGACAGATTGACGGATTTACAGATTGACGGATTGGGCTGACGCCAAAATGATTTACAGATTTACAGATTGGGTAAATATTACCATTTTACCTTTTTACCCGCTTTCGCCTATTTCACCACATCACATTTTTTCGCCATAGGCCAAGTCGCCCGCATCGCCCAGTCCGGGAACGATGTACGCTTTGGTGGTCAGTTCCTCGTCTATTGCGCCAAGCCAGAGGGTTACGTTTTTCGGCGGCAGGTGGGAGTGTAAATATTCCACGCCATACTTGCTGGCAATAGGCGACACAACGTGCGTATGCAACGGTTGCCCCCTCTTCAGCAGGGCATGATAGGTCATCAGCATTGACTCGCCGGTAGCCAGCATCGGGTCCATCAATACCAGCGTTTTCCCTTCAATAGCCGGTGACGACAGGTATTCCATTTGAATGGTGAATTTATAATCTTTCCCGTATTTGCGGTAGGCGGCGATAAAAGCGTTTTCGGCGCGGTCAAAGAAATTCAAAAAACCTTGATGCAGAGGCAATCCGGCACGCAGGATAGTTGCCAGCACGAGCGATTCGTCAGGCAAGGCAATAGACGAGATACCCAGCGGCGTAGTTACTTCCTGCACGGCATAAGGCAATGCACGGCTTATTTCATACGCAAAAATCTCGCCTATGCGTTCCATATTATAGCGAAAACGCAGGCGGTCTTTCTGGATAGCGCTGTCGCGCAACTCCGCCACAAAGCGGTTGAACAGGGACGGGCGTTCTGATAGGACAATCTGTTTCATATTTTCTTTTGATTTCTGATTTCCGATTGGCTGACGCCGGTTTTCTTTGTTTATTATGCACTGTTCCGGCGCGCTTAATTTTTAGTTCTTAATACTCATAGTTCTTTCCGCAGCCGCGCTACGGGGATATTTAGCTGTTCGCGGTATTTTGCTACCGTGCGGCGGGCTACGTCATAGCCGCGCTGTTTCAATAACGCCATTAGTTTCTGGTCGGTCAGCGGATGTTTTTTGTCTTCGCCGGCGATGCTTTCAGACAGGATATTTTTCATTTCATGCGTCGAAACTTCCGTGCCGGTGGTGGTTTTCACGCCTTCAGAGAAAAAATATTTCAACGGGAAAATGCCAAAATGCGTTTGAATAAATTTACTGTTCACCACGCGTGAAATGGTGGAAATATCATAGCCCGTAGCGGCGGCAATATGTTTCAATACCATTGGGCGCAGCTTGCTTTCGTCGCCGTCGGCGAAATAGCCGCGCTGGTAGTCAATAATAGCCTGCATGGTGGACTGCAAGGTCTGTTGCCGTTGCTTGATCGCTTCTATAAAGCGGGCGGCGGCTTCCATTTTCTGTTTGACAAAGGCGGCGGCGGCACGTTCTTCGGCGGTAGCGGGCGTCCGGTTTTCCATGAGTTGCAGGTAGCGGCGGTTCAATTGCAGGGACGGGATATTGCCGCGCAACAATGAAAGCTGCAATTCGCCGTCGACCGGTTCGAGCAGGAAATCCGGCACTATTTGCCGCGCCTGTTCGTTGTAGGAATCGCTGTTGCTGCCCGCCGGGCGCGGGTTCAGCCGCTTGATTTCTTCCACTGCCGCTTTCAGCGCAGCGTCGCTAACGGACAGTTTTGCCTGAATTTTATCATAATGTTTTTTGACAAAATCGTCGAAATAATTTTCCAAAATCTTTTCGGCGAGGGGTTGCGCTGCCGTCGGCACGGTGCGGCGGCGCAGTTGTATCAGCAGGCATTCCCGCAGGTTGCGCGCCCCAATGCCCAACGGCTCGCAATCCTGCAAGAGGCGCAAGAGTTTTTCCAATTCTTCCCCTGACGTTTCGATGCCCAGCCGGAAAGCAATGTCATCGGCTACCGACGGCAGGTCGCGGCGCAGGTAGCCGTCGTCGTCGAGGCTGCCGATGAGGAACGAGGCAATAGCGCGTTCGCGTTCATTCAAGCCGCTAAAGCCCATTTGCGTTTCCAACTGCTGGCGGAAATTTTCTTTCACCGGCAAGGTGGGGAATTCAGGCTTAGCCGAAGAAGAAGCGGGGGTATATAATTTATACGCCGGCGGTTCGTCGCCGGGCGGCAGTGGAACAGCGGGACTGGCGTCGTCGCTGTCGTTGGGCGCTTCGTCGAGCGCGGGGTTTTCTTCCAGTTCTTCCCTCACCCGCTGCTCAAACTGCATAACAGGCAAAGTGACTAACTGGATAGCCTGTATTTGCAGCGGCGACAACCGTTGCTGCAACTTCTGTTTAAGCGTCTGTTTAAGCATAGCGTTGCAAAGATACAAAAAAAAGCGGAATGCTCCGCGTGGCACACGGCTAACGGGACTTCTGCGGATTCAACCAACCAATGCAACCGGGCTGCAAGCCGTGCTGGCTTGCCCTCTTCTCAACAGCATTCAAAGAATTCATAATTTAAGGTTTCGTAGTGGCGCGTTGGAAGGAAATTCAAATC
>JAITKG010000177.1 GCA_031278495.1 Prevotellaceae bacterium
GAAATTTTTAACCATCTAAGTGTAATTCGGAAATTTCCTGTACATTTGCAGCACAATAAAAATAAATCAATTAAATAGAGAACAAAATTATGGAAAAAATCAAACGATTTCTCTTAAGCGAGAAAGAAATTCCGGAACAATGGTATAATATTGTGCCGGACATGAAAAACAAACCGCTGTCTATCCTGCATCCCGGTACGAAACAGGCGTTGAAGCCCGAAGACTTGTATCCGATTTTTGCGCAAGTCTTAGCCGATCAGGAACTGAACCAAACCGACCGCTGGATTGGCATTCCCGACGAAGTGCGCGACCAGTACAAACATTACCGCGCTACGCCGCTGGTGCGCGCTTGCAGTTTGGAAAAAGCGCTGGACACGCCGGCGCACATTTATTTCAAGAATGAAAGCGTAAGCCCGGTAGGTTCGCACAAATTAAATTCGGCTTTGCCGCAAGCCTACTACTGCAAGCAGGAAGGCTTGACGCACATCACCACCGAAACCGGCGCGGGGCAATGGGGCACGGCGTTGTCGTATGCCGCCAAAGCTTTCGGGTTAGACCTGACGGTGTATATGGTGAAAATAAGCTATGAACAGAAGCCTTACCGCCGTTCGCTAATGCAGACATGGGGCGCAAAGGTTATCCCGTCGCCCAGCGATACCACCAAAGCAGGGCAAAAGACCCTGTCGGAAACGCCCGACTACCAGGGGAGCTTGGGCACCGCCATTTCGGAAGCGATAGAAGTGGCAATGCAAACGCCCAATTGCAAATATACGTTGGGCAGCGTGCTGAATCACGTAACCCTCCACCAGACCATCATCGGGCTGGAAGCCGAAAAGCAAATGGCGCTGGCAGGCGAATATCCCGATATTGTGATTGGCTGTTTCGGCGGCGGTTCGAACTTTGGCGGTTTATCATTCCCCTTCCTGCGCCACACGCTCACGGAAGGCAAGAAAACACGCTTCATCACTGCCGAGCCTGCCTCCTGCCCGAAATTAACGCGCGGCGTATTCCAATACGATTTCGGCGACGAGGCGGGCTACACGCCTTTATTACCCATGTTCACGCTGGGGCATACTTTCACGCCCGCCAACATTCATGCCGGCGGATTGCGCTACCATGGCGCAGGAACCATTGTCAGCCAACTGCTCAAAGACGGGCTGGTTGAAGCGGTGGATATCCGCCAACTGGATTCCTTCACTGCCGGCGTGCTGTTTGCGCAAACCGAAGGCATTGTTCCCGCGCCGGAGTCGGCGCATGCCATTGCCGCCACTATCAACGAAGCATTGAAGGCAAAGGAAGAAGGAACTCCAAAAACCATCCTGTTCAACCTGTCGGGACACGGGTTGATTGACATGTCGGCATACGAACAATACCTCTCGGGCAAATTGCAAAACTACGCCCTGACCGATGAAGACATCGCCAAAAACACCAGTAAACTGGAAAAAATTATTTAACGGGGCAAGGAACACGGGAGTACCAACAAAAAGACCGTCCGAAAATCGGACGGTCTTTTTTTATTTACAATTTAAAAATGGCTGCGCGCCGTGCGCCGTTTAATACCGGTAATGTTCCGGTTTGTAGGGACCTTCGACAGGAACGCCAATGTAGGCGGCTTGCCCGTCGGAGAGGCGCGTAAGTTTCACGCCCAATTGTTCCAGATGCAAACGCGCTACTTCTTCGTCTAACTTTTTCGGCAGGCGGTACACATCAATGTCGTAGTTATTTTGCCACAGGTCGATTTGCGCCAGCGTCTGGTTGCTGAACGAATTGCTCATCACAAACGACGGATGTCCCGTAGCGCACCCCAGATTCACCAAACGCCCTTCCGCCAAAAGGAAAATCGCATGCCCGTCGGGGAATACGAATTTATCTACTTGCGGTTTGATATTAACCTTTTGGATGCCTTGGTACGCTTCGAGTGCGGCAACCTGTATCTCATCGTCGAAATGCCCGATGTTGCATACAATCGCCTGGTCTTTCATTGCCGCCATGTGTTCAATGGTAATGATATCGCGATTGCCGGTGGTGGTTACATAAATATTTCCTTCGGGCAACGTATCTTCCAGCGTTTTTACTTCAAAGCCTTCCATCGCCGCCTGAAGGGCGCAAATCGGGTCTATTTCGGTAACAATAACGCGGGCGCCGTAAGCGCGCATACTGCGTGCGCAGCCTTTACCCACATCGCCGTAGCCGCAAACGACTGCGACCTTGCCGGCAATCATCACGTCGGTAGCGCGCTTGATGCCGTCTGCCAACGATTCGCGGCAACCGTAGAGGTTGTCGAACTTCGATTTGGTAACCGAGTCGTTCACGTTGATAGCCGGGAAAAGCAGTTCGCCGCGTTCTTTCATCTGGTACAGGCGGTGCACGCCGGTAGTGGTTTCTTCGCTCACCCCGCGTATTTCAGCGGCAATGCGCGTCCATTTACCCAGTGATTTTTTCAGGGTATTCAAAATAATTCCTTCTTCTTTGTTAGCGGGCTGGCGTTCCAGTAATGCCGGATTTTTTTCGGCTTGCACGCCCCAGTGCACAAGCAACGTGGCGTCGCCGCCGTCGTCCACAATAAGCGTGGGTCCTTTGCCGCCGTCGAAAGTCAAAGCCTGTTCGGTGCACCACCAGTATTCTTCCAGCGTTTCACCTTTCCATGCAAACACCGGAACGCCTGATGCGGCAATGGCTGCCGCCGCATGGTCTTGCGTCGAAAAAATATTACACGACGCCCAACGCACCTCTGCGCCCAAAGCTTTCAAGGTTTCTATCAATACCGCCGTTTGAATGGTCATGTGCAGCGAGCCCATAATCCGCGCTCCTTTCAACGGTTGTTGCGCCGCATATTTTTTCCGGATAGCCATCAATCCCGGCATTTCCTTTTCGGCAATTTCAATTTCTTTACGGCCAAAACCGGCCAATTCAATAGCTGCTACTTTATAAGTCATAAATATTTTTTGCGCAAAGATACAAAAGATATTTAACAGGGCAAATGCACTTCACTTAATGGAGAGTGGATAATGGATAGTAAAGAATGGCTGGCGCGCCAGCTCTTCCTTCCTTTTTCACCCGCTGTTAAAATTTAGTGCGTTTGCCTGAAAAAAAACATAAAGTTGACGCATTTAATTTTGCGTCTTGCCGTTTCCCATGCGTTCTGTGCCGTGCCCTGTGCCACTGACGGGACTTGCCGGGAATTAAGAATTAGAAATTAGAAATTAAGAATTTGGCTAATGCAGAAAAAAATGCAAAATAAAATTTGTAAATAAAAAATAAAGTAATATATTTGTGGCAATATTGATGTTCTTTTTTGTCGGTGTTAGAAATCCGCAAAATTTCAACAGTCGTATTTAATTCATGTAATATAACGTGGATTTTGAATTTATCTTACGACTGTGGGTTTGCGGAACCTCTAACAAATTATAAATTAAAATTCACGTTTTCATTTTAAAGAAATCATTCAAACAAAAAAAGAAATCGTGAAAAAGGCAGTGAATAAAAAATTGCAGCAGGGGATTGTTTTATAAATGTTGTTTGT
>JAITKG010000188.1 GCA_031278495.1 Prevotellaceae bacterium
ACCGGACACAAATCTACCCACACCCATACGCGGTTATTATACGGCGCAGTGGGCGAGTTTGTCCAAGACACGCTAAAGGTTACTTTTTTTGCGGCATAATCTGTACTGAGCGGCGTAACCGTTACCGTCGCGCTTGCTGCAACGCTTGCTAGCATTGCGGAAAGAAAAGAAAGTTTTTTCATAATTGTATTTATTAAAAGTTTTTGGTGTCTAATGTCTATAAGCCTAACATCTATGTCCTGTATTTTTGCAGCTTTTGGAGATTGTTTTATATACGTACCCACAAACACAAACAATATTTATAAAACAATCCCCTGCTGCAATTTTTTATTCATTGCCAATTTTCCACGTTTCAGATACTATTCTCATTATAAAATAAATCAAAAAGCGTGAAACTTAATTTATCGCATTTGAGGTACTGGAAAACCTGTTGTAGAAATAAACTAAATACACGCTCCTTAATGGACTGTATCCTTCTACAACATTGAAAATTTCCAGTTTCCAAATGCGGAATATTATCGAAATAAAAAGAACTTAAATTATCGCTGCAAATATAACTACATTTTTTTTATCTGCAAATTTTATTTCATATTTTTTTATTTTGTATTATCAGGGTTGTTTCCAGACACAAACTTTTTTTATAAAACAATCCCTCGCTACGATTTTTTATTCGCTGCCAATAATTGCAGAATATTTCGACAAACTTTTTCTGCTATTGGTTTCTTTAACTTTTATGTGATTTTATCCTTACCCCTTAAAAAGCCAAAAGCGGAAATGGATACTATTTTATCATTATCTGAGGTTCGCGAAAACCCAACAATCGAATAAATATAGCAACCCACGTCCACTCTTGAAGTAGTTGCTTTTACTTATTATTCACGATTGTTTGAAATTTTCGCGATTTCAGATAATAACCAGAATAAAAGTCAAAGCGATATTTTTTACAATATCAATTTTGTATTTCAAAGAGCATAATAATATCGCAGATATAAAACATTTTTTTAAATGCAAATTTTGTTTGTAATTTCAAATTAAATTCATCTGGCATCTACACAGATAATTTTTTTTACAATTTTTTTTGTATTTCAAAAATTTTTACTACCTTTGTGCCGCAATCAAGTCACAATAAGGATTATTCCGTTGTGAAAACATTAAGTTGCCCTCGACTTCAACGGGGGCTTTTTATTTTCAAGCGGGTCACAGGATTTTTGCATCACTGAAATTTTTCCTATCTTTGCAAGCCTTTTGCCCGGGTGGTGGAATAGGTAGACACGCAGGACTTAAAATCCTGTGGGCAGTAATGTCCGTGCGGGTTCAATTCCCGCCCCGGGTACAACAAAAGTTTTCGATGGGGAATTTCTATTATTCCCTTTTGCCTTTCTACCTTGTACCGTTCGCCGTTGAATTCGGCAAAAATCACTATATTTGTAAACTCATTTTAAAAAGTATATGATGTTTCCTGTAACTACTTACATAAACCGCCGGAAAGTATTGAAACAAGCGGTAAACAAGGGACTGTTGCTGTTTCTCGGCAACGGTGAAAGCCCGATGAACTATGCCGACAATACCTATGATTTCCGGCAGGATTCTACTTTCCTGTATTATTTCGGTAACGATTATGCCGGGCTGTCGGCGGTGATTGATATTGATGAGAACAGAGAAATTATTTTCGGCGACGAACTGACGATGGATGATATTGTATGGATGGGGCAACAGCCCACTATCCGCGAAAAATGCGCACAAGCCGGCATTAGCGAAACATTACCGGCAGGCGCATTAAAAAAATATCTTCAGGATGCTGCGGCAAAATGCCGGGAAATACATTTCCTGCCGCCCTACCGCGCCGAACATCAACTGAAATTATTGGACTGGCTGGGTATTGCGCCGGCAGCGCAAGCCGAAGCCGCCTCCCTGTCATTTGTGAAAGCGGTGGTCAATCAACGGAACTACAAGTCGGACGAAGAGGTGGAGCAAATCGAAGAAGCCGTCGCTATTTCGGCAAAGATGCACCGGAAAGCCATTGCAATGGCGCGGCCGGGCATGAAAGAATCAGAAATAGCTGCGGCGATGAACGAAATTGCCATGCGCTATGGCGGCCGGTTGTCGTTCCCCACCATTGCTACTATTAACGGGCAGACGTTGCACAACCACTATCACGGCCACACGTTAACGAGCGGCAGGCTGATGCTGATTGACGCAGGCGCTGAAAATGCCATGCACTACGCCGGCGATTTGTCGTCCACTTTTCCGGTGGATAAAAAATTTACCGGGCAACAAAAAACGGTGTACCAAATCCGCTACGATATGCACCGGGCTGCGGTGGCGGCGTTACAGCCGGGTATTGCGTTCAAGGACGTGCATTTTATTGCCGCAAAAATATTGGTAGAAGGATTCAAATGCATCGGGCTGATGAAAGGCGACGCCACCGAAGCGGTCATGGCGGGCGCACATGCCCTGTTCTTCGTGCATGGATTGGGGCACATGATGGGATTAGATGTGCACGATATGGAAAATCTCGGCGAAAAATGGGTAGGCTATGCCGGCGAACCGCGCAGCACGCAGTTTGGGTTAAAATCATTGCGGTTGGCGCGGACGCTTGAACCGGGCTTTGTGCATACGATTGAGCCGGGCGTCTACTTTATTCCCGAATTGATTGACCAGTGGAAAGCGAAGAAGCAACTGGAACAATTTATAAATTACGAAGCGGTAGAAAAGTATAAAGATTTCGGCGGTATCCGCAACGAAGAAGATTATTTGATTACGGCTGCCGGCGCGCGCCGACTGGGACCGGCGCTGCCGCTGAGCGTCGAGGAAATGGAAGAAGCAAGGCAGTGGCAGTAGGCAGTAACGTTTGATGAACAAAGCACAATGAAAGCAAAACACTACATAACCGTTGGGTTGTTTTTGCTCATGGCGGGACGCGGTGGTAACGTTGCAGCGCAACAGGTCTATACCATGCCGCCCATCATTGAAAACGGCGACACATTATACCAGTTGTCGTTGCCGCCGGCGTATGTATTTGCTTTTCCGAAAGTGAAAAACAATTCCAAAGAATGGAAAGAGTACCGGAAATTAGTGTACAATTTCAGGAAAGTATATCCGTATGCGCTCATGGCAAAACAGAAAACAGATGCGATGGAGGAGGAACTGGCCGCATTGCCGTCAAAGAAGGAACGGGAAGCGTTGATAAAAAAATACGAAAAAAATTTGTTCGCGGAATTTGAACAGCCGATACGGAAATTAACCTTTTCACAGGGGAAATTATTACTGAAATTAGTTGACCGCGAAGTGGGGCAAACTTCTTATTATGTAATCAAAGATTTGAAAGGCGGCTTTACCGCTTTCTTCTGGCAAGGTATTGCACGTCTTTTTGGCGCGAACCTGAAGAAACCCTATGATAAATACGGGGAAGACCGGAAAGTAGAGGAATTGGTTAAACTGTACCAGGAAGGCTCGTTTGACTGGTTGTATTTTCAATTGTTTGGCGTAACGATGAGCGATGCAAGATAGTTTTCTTCATAAAGGGCAACGGAAAAAGATGATTGAGCAATTGCGTAAGGCGTATCCTTTCGACGAATGCGTGCTGGATGCAATGGATAAAGTGCCGCGTCATTGGTTTGTGGACGTATCGTATGCGACAGTGGCTTATTCCAACCGTCCGTTGCAGATAGCAGCCGGGCAAACGATTTCGCAACCCTATACAGTAGCCATGCAAACGCACTTATTGCAGTTGAAAAAATGGGACAAGGTGCTGGAAGTCGGCACAGGCTGCGGATACCAGGCGGCCATACTGGTTACAATGGGAGCAATGCTGTACACCATTGAACGGCAAAAGTCGCTGTACCTGCAAGCGCAAAAAACATTGCTTAGCATGGGAAAGCAGGCGATCTTCCACTATGGCGACGGTTATGAAGGCAAGCCGCTGCTGGCGCCATTCGACAAGATTATTGTTACCTGCGGCGCGCCGGAAATTCCGCAAAAACTGCTGGCACAACTGGCGGTAGGCGGCAGGATGGTAGTCCCCGTAGGCGGCGGCATACAACAGATGACCGTTGTAGAACGCCTGCCGGAAAACAAATATAACATCACCACGCATGGACATTACAAATTTGTACCGATGCTGGAAGGGAAAGTGAAAAGTTAAGAATTAAAAGTTAAGATCGCTGGCGCCACTGCGCTTGCGCGGATTACAGCTAAATACAACTAAATAACAATGCAACTAAAAGTTTTTTATTTTAACGAACTCCGTGTGTGCACCTATGTTTTGTGGGACGAAACAAAGGAATGCATTATTGTTGATCCCGGCTGCGAATCGGCAAGCGAGCAGCAACGGCTACAGGAATTTATTGCGAACAACCAGTTGAAACCGGTAATGGTAGTCAATACACATGCCCATTTCGACCATGTGTTGGGCAATTTATTTGTGGTTAAAACTTATTCCGTCCCCAGTGCGGTACACGAAGGCGATACGCAATTACTGGCAAGAGTAGCGCAGCAGTCGGCTATGTTCGGATTTGCCGTAGCGCAACCGCCCATGCCCAGCCGCTTGCTCACCGAAGAAGAACCGGTGCGTTTCGGACATTCGCAATTGCAGGTGTTGCACACGCCCGGACATTCGCCCGGCGGTATTTGCCTGTATGCGGCAGAGGACAAGTTTCTGCTCTCCGGCGATACATTGTTTCAGGAAAGCATCGGCCGCACCGACTTGTCCGGCGGCAATTACGAACAACTCATCAACAGTATCCGCCATAAGTTAATGACGCTCCCTGACGACGTAAAGGTCTTTCCCGGACATGGTCCCGCTACGTCTATCGGCGAAGAAAAACGAAATAATCCTTTTATTGCATGTTGACGGAATGGGTAAAAGTAGGTGAAAGTAGCGTCCGTTAACAAATATACGAAATAAATTAAAAAACAATAATTATGAGTACCCGCCAAAATAAAAAACGCTTTTCCCTCCCCGTGTGGGGGACTATAGGGGCTATTACAGTGATAGCGCTGTTAACTATTTTTGTGCCGCAGTTGTTTTTTCCGTCCGGTAAAAACGACGAAACTGCCCGTTCTTCTGCGCCGGTTACTGCGTCGCCGCCGGCAGGAAGCAATGCTATTCCGGTGAGCATATATATTGCAGAGCCGTCATACATTTCGAACGGTATCCATGCGGCGGGTTCGTTGATGCCCAGCGAAGAAGTGGAAATCACTACCGAAGTGGCAGGAAAAGTTACAAAAATTTATTTCACCGAAGGAGCGTTTGTCCGCAAGGGCGAATTACTGATAAAAATTAACGACGAAGATTTGCAGGCGCAACTGGTGCGGGCGGAATTTCAAGAAAAACTGTTATCCGAAAAATTAGAACGGCAGAAAATCCTGCTCACCAAAGAAGCTATCAGCCGTGAGGCGTACGACCAGTTGGAAACCGACCTTAACATGATTGTCGCCGACGTCCGGTTGCTGAAAGTACGCATCGAAAAAACAGAACTGCGCGCTCCCTTTGACGGCGTCATCGGGTTTCGCTATGTAAGCGACGGAAGCTATTTGCAACCGGGCGCGAAAGTAGCGCGGTTAGTAGATAAATCGTCGCTGATTGTAGAATTTTCCATTTCGGAAAGGAATATCGCCATGCAATTCCTTAATAAAAACGTAGTGTTCCGCACCGAAGGTTTCCGGCAGGAGTTCCGTGCGCAGGTCTATGCCGTAGAGCCGATACTGAACGCCCGCACGCGCACCATTTCCCTCCGCGCCCGCTACGACAACAGCAAAGGACTGTTGTTGCCGGGCATGTCCACCAGCGTTACGTTAATCACCAGCGAATCGAGCAACGCCATTCAAGTGCCTACGGAAACCGTTGTGCCCGACATTAGCGGCGTCAGCGTATGGACGGTGCGCAATGGCCGCGCTGTAGTAACGCCCATCGAAACCGGCAGCCGCACCGAACAAATGATAGAAGTGCTGTCGGGATTGGCTATCGGCGATACCATTGTTACCACAGGCATTATGCAGTTGCGCCCTAATATTCCGGTCGTCATCAATGAGCCGGAAATACAACAAGTGAAAAATGCGCAACCGGAAGAAAAAGAAAAAGTATAAAAAATCAAAAAAATTAACTACTTTTGTGTTCAGAAAATCATCTACATTAAACTAAAAACACTTTTGCCTATGAAGGAAAAACAGCTCGTCTTCCGTTAGGAATAAACATTCAACATAGAGGAAAAAGCGTTAGCTTTGATTCTTGTTTCCGGAATTAGCCATCGCGAAACTGTCAGGAATAAAGTTTAAACGCTCACGAGTAATCGTGAGCTTTATTATTTCTACTTGACAGCAAGGTTGGCTAAGCCTCGGAAACAGGTAAAAATTATAGTTCACGATTTCTTTTAACTACAAAATACAATGAAACCTAAAAAAAGACTTATTTACTTGAATTTAATCTGGATACTTGTTAGTATACTGGTAGTGACCGTTATTTTCTTTATATAATATAGATATACAAATAACCGGCGCGCCGGTTTATTTATTGCCTGTTGATACCTAATATATGCTGATATGCCGGTATGTTGCTAAATTTAATTAGCGGCGAAAAAAAAATTTGCCGGTAAAAAATAAAGTAATATATTTGCAAATGTAGATTTATGCTCTTTGAAATATTAAATTGATATTATAAAAAATATCACTTTGACTTTTATTCTGCGAATGTTTCGGAATCGCGAAAATTTCAACACAGCATGAATATAAGTAAAAGTAACCATTCCAAGAGTGGATATAGGTTATTATACTTATTTGCTGTGTGGGTTTTCGCGAACCTCGAAACATCGTAAGTATGGTTTTTATTTCTGCTCTTGATTTTTTTAGCGGAATAAGGAAAAACCACCGTAAAAGTTAGGGAAATAAATTGTAGAACAAAATTTCTGCAATAATTGGCAACGAATAAAAAATCGTAGCAAGGGGTTGTTTATGTAAGAAAGTTTGTGTTTGGAAACAACCCCGATGCTACAAAATAACAACAATTAAACAAAAAAAATTATGAGAGCAAAAATTTTCTTTCTTTTCGCAATGCTTGCC
>JAITKG010000010.1 GCA_031278495.1 Prevotellaceae bacterium
TTTTAAACGTTTTCATGGCTTAATACATTTTTATGTTGCAAAGATACAAATAATTATTTGAATGTCAAACACATAATTGGATTTTAATGTTTTTTAATCGGGTTTTTAGGAGTGCCCTATAGATTTACGGAGGTGGATTGACGCTACTGCGATTATTGCGGCTTACGGCTTATGACTTACGGCTAAAAAATACCTACTATATGGTATTGCCGGACGTTAGTAAATATACTACGTTTTGTAAGGTTTTATGTTCCGGTAGGGTTATTCTATAATTAAATTATGATTAAGCCGGATATATAAATAGCAAAAGGACGCATTTTTGGTAATTTTATACATAGACGCTACTGCGATTATTGCGGCTTACGGCTTATGACTTACGGCTAAAAAATACCTACTATATGGTATTGCCGGACGTTAGTAAATATACTACTTTTGTAACGCTTTATTTTCCAGAGAAGTTATTTTATAATATTGTCAAATTATGATTAAACCGAATATATAAATAGCAAAAGAAAAATTTTTTAGTAATTTTGACACGCAAAAAGTATACAACCTGTTATTATGCAAAGAAAAATTTTATCTGTACTGTTTTTATTCTGTTGGGGTAATACCTGTATGGTTGCCCGCGATTGGCAGGCGGCTGTAGCGGTAGTAACCGATACGGTTACTTACCAAACCATAGGGAAAGATATTGACCAGTATCTCGCCGCTATCAATGGCAGCGGCAAACGGGCTGTGCTGCTTCAAGACGTATGGCAACATCCCGATTCTATCCGCCGGGCGTTGCAGGCGCTTTATCAAGACAGCCATCTGGAAGGAGCCGTATTTATCGGCGATATTCCGGTGGTCATGACGCGCGATGCGCAGCACCTGAGCATGGCGTTCAAGATGAACCAGGCAAGGGACTGGAAAGAGTCGTCCATTCCTTCCGACCGCTTTTACGATGATTTTGACTTGCAGTTTGAATACATCAAACAGGACAGTACGGAAAAGCTGTACCATTATTATACCCTGAAAGCCTCTTCCGTGCAGTATGTTTCTTCAGATATTTATTCGGCGCGGATAAAAGCGCCGGCAACGCCCGGAAAAGATAAATACCGCTTGCTTTCGGAATACCTGCAAAAGGTAGTGAAAGATAAACAAAGGCAACGGCTCCTGTCACATGTCCTCTATTTTACCGGGCATGGCTACAATTCGGAATCCATCAGCGCACGGATAGATGAAGGGTGGGTGTTGAAACATCATTTCCCGTTCCTGGGCGAGCGGCGAGGCGGCCGGCTGGACTTTATCAACTTCGATACGGATGACTTTGTCCGTGACCGCTTATTAGCGCAATTAGCCGACGCCACATTGGATATTGCCATCCTGCACCACCATGGGGACAGCGACACCCAATACCTCAGCGAAACCTCCAAAGCCGTCGCCCCCCAACAATATGCAGACGCCATGAAATCCTTCTTCCGGGCGAAGATAAGAAGGGCGAAAGATACGGTGGCCGCCAAACAGTATTATATGGAGAATTTTGATGTGCCGGAAAGCTGGGTCGCCAATGCCTTTGACCCCGCAACGGCGGAAGCCGACAGCCTGCAGGACGCTGCGGCGGATGTGGTAATTGCCGATACTTACGACCGTGTGTTTAATGCCAAATTCATCATGTTTGACGCCTGCTTCAACGGCTCTTTTCATTTGGATGACTATATCAGCGGCCACTATATTTTTAACCCGGGCGCTACCATAGTGGCAAAAGCCAATACGGTAAATGCCTTGCAGGACATGTGGCCGAATGAATTGATAGGTTTGTTGAATGAGGGCGTTTGCGTGGGCAACTGGGCGAAAGAGGTGTTTACGCTGGAATCGCACTTGGTTGGCGACCCGACGTTCCGCTTTGCTGCCGGCCGCTCGGCTTTAGACCGCGATATTGTCAAGGAAAAGAGCAATCCCAAATACTGGCGGAAGCTCTTTGCCAATAACGCTACGCCGCCCGACGTGCGCGCGCTGGCATTGGTAAAGCTGCAAAGCAACCGCGCCATAACGTCGGACGAACTGCTGACGGTACTGGAAAAGGACGCTAACCCGCTGGTGCGTTTGGAAGCTTTCTCCCTTTTGAAAAAACGCTTGAGCCCGCATTTGCCGCAGGCAATCACGCTTGCCATGACCGACTCCTATGAGCTGCTCCGGCGATTGGGAACGTTGACTGCCGGAAAATCGGGCGACAGGACGCTGTTGCCGGTAATTGCAAAAGCGTATTTTAACCCGGCAACGACCAACAGGGAACACTTCCAGCTACGGTATGCCATTGAACAGTATCCTTACGATACGATTATAAATTATTTTGCCTCGCAGCGGGCGGAAAACCCTCGCTGGCCTGCCGAAAAGAACTATTCCGCATTATTGGCAAACCTGAAACGAGGTGCAGATGCCGATAAGGAAGATTTTGCCAAGCTGAACGATACCCTTCCAAAGCCCACGCGGTTTACGATTTCGGCGCAACGAAACCTGTGCCAGACCGAACATCTGGCGGAGTTGTCCGAATACCTGAAAAACGGCCGCGATACCGGATTGCGGGTATTGGCGGCAGAAACTTTCGGGTGGTATGTCTATTCGTGGAAGCGGGACGAGATACTTGCATTTTGTAAACAACAGTGGGCGGTAGAACAGGATGCGGCTGTGAAAAATGAGCTGGAAAAAACAATCGCCCGGCTATCCGCAGGCTTTTAATGTATGAACAATTATTTGAAGATACAACTTGCCGCATGCCTTTCGTTGCTTTGCTTCTCGCTGAGCGCGCAGGATGTTGCCAATCATACGCAAGTAAAAGGGCGGGTTTTTGAGTACGGGCTGCCGGATAATCCGGTAGGATTTGCTACGGTAATGCTTTTGTCGGCCAACCTGCAAACCTTGACCAATGCGGAGGGCGCGTTTTCTTTCCCCAAAGTGGACGCCGGCAGGGTAGCGCTCCGGATACAATTCATAGGTATGGAAACTATTGATACCACTGTTTATGTGGCGGCAGGGCAAACCAATCATTTTGTATTCGGGATGAAAAATGCCGACTTCCGGCTGGACGAAGTAACGGTAGTGGCTACGCAAAGCAAAGCGGGGCAGTCCACCGCGTCCAATATTTCCCGCCAGGCCATAGACCACATGCAGGCCTCCACGTTGAGCGACCTGATGCAGCTGCTTCCGGGCGTCGTTATCGCGAACCCCAACATGAACAGCGCAAATACGGTGAATATACGCGGGACGGGAGCGGGTAACAGCTTGGGAACAGCCATTATTGTGGACGGCGTGCAATTGTCGAACAATGCCAACCTGCAAGCGTTTGCCGCTACGATGAACGGCGGCACCGGATCCCTTAATGGGGACGCTGCTGCCGGTGTGGATACGCGCACGATAGCGCTTGACAATATAGAATCGGTCGAAGTCATCCGCGGCATTCCTTCGGCAGAGTACGGCGACTTGACCTCCGGCGCCGTCATCGTAAAATCGCGGGCAGGAAAAGACCCGCTGAAAGTGAAGTTCAAAACCAATCCCGATTTATACCAGGGTTCCCTGTCGAAAGGATTTTTCATGGGCGATAAATGGGGCAACCTCAATGTAAGCGGCGATTACCTCTACACCGTCAAGGAGCCGACGGAAGCTTACGCCTTTTACCAGCGCCTTGTAACGAAAGCGCTTTGGACAACCTCTTTTAAGAAAGACCTTCTCTCTACAACTTCGATTGATATTACCTTCGGCAAGGATACCCGCAAGTCCAATCCCGACGATAGCGCAATAGATTTACAGGAAAAAGCGCAAGAGTTCGGAATTGCTTTTAGTAACAACACAAAACTTAATATAAACAAGGGATGGTTAAAATCATTAGAATGGGTGCTGGCTGGAAAGTACAGCGATAAATACTCATGGACGCACGAGATGCTTTACAATGCTACCGGGCTTTATTCTACCGCTATGACCGATGGCAGCATTGTGTCCAATCGTCCCGGGCTGCAAGTGTATGACGATGCCGGCAACGAAATTACCCGTCTCGCCGGAGCAGCGTGGGCGACGATTCTCCCCAATGAATACTATACCGACTGGAGCGTATATGGCAAAGAGATTAACGGCAACGCCAAGCTGAAAATGAACTTTAACAAGCGATGGGGAAACATTAACAACCGGATTATCGCCGGCATGGATTTTAAAGCGGATGGCAATGTAGGCAAGGGGAAAGTGTATGACGAGCAAAACCCGCCCTTGCGCGCATTCAACAACCAAGCCTACCGCAACAGGCCTTACGCCGATATTCCCTTTATTTACCAGATAGGCGTTTTTGCGGAAGACTACTACCAGCATGCCTTTGGGGAACGCTATTTGAATATTACCGCCGGCGCCCGGTTCGACTACATTAACCAAAAAAGCGTGTTGGCGCCCCGTGTCAATGCCTCTTTTGATTTGTTGCCTGAAACGCTGGCGCTGAGGGGCGGATATGGTATAACCGCCAAAGCCCCGACGCTGTTGTACCTCTATCCCGAAAATGCCTACTTCGACTACCGCCTTACGCCTGCCATCAGTCCGGAAGAGGTGTTGCTGTGTGAAACCCATATATTCTCTGCCGAAAACCCCCACCTTGAAATCGCTACCAACCGGAAAACGGAAATAGGGCTGGATGTTACACTGAAGGAAAAATACCGGCTGTCCCTAACCGCCTATGATGAATTGCGGGAAAACGATTATTCATTTTCCAATACTTTGAATACTTTCCGGCTGGTGGAGTACAAGCAATACGCCATTGAACAGCAAGCTGCCGGCGCACCGCCAATATTGAAATTATCCAATACGGCTAATGTATTTGCTATCTATTCGGAGCCTGACAATAATAGCTATTCCCACAACCGGGGCGTGGAATTTGAATTGGATTTAGGGCGTTTCGACGCTATCAGGACTTCTTTCTACATAAACGGCGCGTGGGAAAGGCGCACGTCTAAAAACCAGGGCTACTCGTTCAGCGCTGCCTCAAGGGCGAATGAGCTGGAGCGGAACATCGGCATTTACGAAAAGGGACGGCTGAGTTCCGAAAGTGAAAGGTTACTCACCACCGTGAGGATTACGCACAACATTCCGGCTATAGGATTTGTCATTACGCTGACTTCGCAAATCCTGTGGCTGAACAATACATGGACGGTCTACGGGAACGATATGTTTGAAAAATATATTTCGTACCATGACGGAAAAGTGTATGACTTCGACCCTGCGTTGAAAGACGACCCGGAGTTTAGCTACCTGTTTCCCGGCATCAATAATATGCGCGACCTGGTGGAGAAAAGCATTCCTACCCTGTTCTTCAACATCAACCTGTCGAAAGAATTGGGCGATTACTTTACCGCTTCGTTTTTTGCCAATAATGTATTCAACAGCCGCCCCGTTTATGAATCGACTGTAACACCGGGATCGTTTCGCGAATTAGGCGCTAATATTTTCTTTGGCTTCGACTTGAAAGTTTCTATAAAATAACACAAATTAAACAACATCAAAATTAAAAACAGTATGAAAAAAACATTTATTATTTTTGCTTGCGCCGCCTTTCTGGCAGCCTGCGACAAGACCGACAGCGTTAAAGAAATTACCGTTTCGCTGCAAATTACTACGCCTGCCGGCGTTACTACCGTTCCCGAATCCTACCATGTGGAATTTATCAACTACAATGACAATAGCAAAGTAGAAAAAACCGCCGGCGCCGACGGCAAGGTAGCGGCCAGTATCCTTCCCGGTATCTATACTATTTCGGTAAGCGCTGAAGTATTGGCGCAAGGTTTTTCGGTTATTTACAGCGGCTCCCTTGTTAATGAAAATATAGTAACCGACGGGGCGTCCTACACCATTGAAGTAGCAGTAGCAAAATCGGGTACTTTAGTCTTTAAGGAAATTTATTACGCAGGATGTAAAACACTGAGTGGTACCAGCTATTTCCGCGACCAGTTCTTTGAAATTTACAACAACAGCGAATCGGTGGTCTATGCCGACGGATTGTGCATTGGTTCGCTATATACTAATCTCGCCAGCGCTAACCAGCCTACATGGGATAAAGAAAATGCAGCGGATTATGTCTTTTACCAATGGCTGTGGCAGCTGCCGGGTAATGGAACAACCTACCCGGTTCAGCCCGGCGAATCTATTATCATAAGTCAGTACGCCACCAATCACCAGGCAGCAGACTTAAACCCAAATTCACCGGTCAATTTACTGTCCAGCGAATTTGAGGCCTATATTGCAAACAGTACACAGCACACCGACATGTCGGCAATCAATATGGAACTTAAATACAGGGCTTCCTCTTATCAGGCGCAGCAGTTCTGGCTGTCAACAGTCTTTGGCCCCGCATTAGCCATCTTTTTCCCGGCTGACGATACCGATTTAACGGAACTGACGACACAGGTTGGCTCAACGGCGCAAGGGGTAGCTATTCCCATTAGCTTAATATTAGATGCTGTGGAAACCGTAGATAATGAAACGAAAGTGCAGCTGAAACGTATTCCTGTCGTATTGGACGCAGGCGCTACTTTTGTGGGCGCTACTTATGTCAGCAAAAGCGTGGCGCGAAAAATCAAGGAAACCAAAGATGGCCGCAATGTCTATCAAGATACCAACAACTCGACAAACGATTTTGAGGTGAAAGACACGCCGGAAATCCGCCGCAATGGCGCCGGAAAACCGTCGTGGAATACATGGGGTAATTAAAATTAAATGAAGAACTGTTTATTTATACCGGCTGTTTGCCTCTTGTCCGTGTCCCTTTATGGACAAGAGGCGGCGCAGCCTGTAACCGGCTACAGCGGCATGGAGTTGAACTATGCCCAATCGCTGTGGTTCCACACTTCCAATGCGGCCGGAATAGCGGTAACGCCCTTGCGCAACTACAATATCCTCTCTGCGCAATATGCAACCGTTGCAGGCGGTTATAAGCTGCAACAGGAGGGGGACAGGAACCGCAACATGAACTTTAATACCAATGGCGCCTTGCTATTGGGGAAATTCTTCTTATGGGGCGATTTCACTTTTTCCGACAGCCATGTAACCGGCGCCACCTACAACACCAACCGCTATGAGCCAACGTCAGGTATGCCCTACTATGTGGCAGACCCCAACAAAAGCGACTGGAAAAAACAATATTACGACATGACGCTAAAAGCCGCCCTGCCGATATGGAAAGAACGCCTTGTACTGGGCGCCAAAGTGCACTATACCACTAAAAGGGCAGCCAAGCAGTTAGACCCGCGCGCCACAGTGCATGGATACGGGATTTTAATCAAGCCGTCGGTGGTAGCGAAAATTACCCATCGCCACCATGCCGGCGCCAGCTTATGGTACCAAAATACTTTCGACCGGAACACTTTTATCAACAGCCTCACCTATCACAGCGAAAAGATATATATCATGAAAGGACTGGGCAATTACTCGCCCGGCGTGGTGGGCGGTTCAGGCGGAATAGGTGTTTTCTATTATCCCGGAAACCAGTATGGCGGCGGTTTGCAATATGGCGTTACCGGCAACAACAAAGCCCTGTTGCTGGATATTACCTGTGCAACGGAAAAAATAGAAGTATTTGAAACGCCTGCAAAACCACAACGGAGAGGCACTGCCAACAATACAACCATAGCCGCCAACCTTCAACTAATCCGGAACGGAAACCATACGCACAAAATTACGGCAAACGCCGGACAATCGGCTACCGACGGCGTCGAATATGTGCAGGAATATGACAGCCGGTACGAAGTAAACCAATGGATAACCATAGCAGAATACGTGAAAAGTACTTACAAGCGGCTATGGGCGTCGTTGCAATATGACCTGTTTATGGGTAACCGTTATGACTACGCATGGAAAGCCGGCATAAAAACCCTGTATAGCAACCGGCAGGATGAGTACTTGGCGCCCCGCTCCGTGTTCAATGCCCAAAACAGCTATACCGAACTGTCGGCGGCAAAAAACTTGGCGATTGGCGCCTCGGCAAAAATCCTTTTCGGGCTACAGCTCGGCTACAACCTGAATCTGGGCGGTGAATACGCCTATAGTGGCGCAGAAGCAACGTCTGTCCTTGTTACGGATTTTTATCCCAAAGACCTGTCTTACCTCACGAGCCATTATGGAAAAATAGGCGGGAGCGTCAACGCCTCATTCCTCACTAAATCCCAATCGTCCATTAACCTCCATTTAGCCGGGCAATGGCTCAAACCTGCCGGAAGCCCCTCCGACCGCTTCTACCTGACTGCTGAAGTAGCGTATATTTTTTAAGCGCTCTGTGCGCATCTAAACGTAAACCTTACCGCCGGCCTGTACGGCAAGGTCAGCGAGCGGCGCAAGGTGAATAATATGTCAGGAATACGCAACATCCGTAAAAAAACAATAACTTCCGTCTATGCCTGCTTGAGAGCGGGGTGAAGGATGCCATTGTCATCGTAGACAAGGGCTTCGCTTCGGAAAAGAATATAAAAGCGCTTGAAAGTGAAGCACCCAGGTTTATTATCCCCTTACCCCGGAACAGCTCATACATCCACTACGGAAAAATTAAGACAGGTGATAAAAACCTCTTTGAAGGGTATTTCCGTTATCAGGGACGGTATATATGGTTTTATTCCGGTCAGGTGGATGAAAAGAAGCGTGTATTCCTGTTTTTGGATGAAGAACTTCGCAATCGCGAAGAAAAAGATTACTTGAACCGGATAGAAAGTAAAGCGCAAGATTACGCCATTGAAAAATTTCACGGGAAAAGACATGCATTTGGCACTGTCGCCATAATAGAAAATACGGGGAAAATGGCTGAAGATGTGTATTGCCGCTACAAATCTCGAGGCGAAGTAGAAGCTATGATTGACGCCTTGAAAAACATCCTTGACGCTGACAGGACATACATGCAGAACGAACATGCTCTTGAAGGATGGATGTTTGTCAATCTTGTAGCCCTGAAGTGCTACTATACAACCCTTAACCTGCTCAAAAAGCATGTGCTGAACGGGAAGTTTTCACCGCAAGACCTGTTCCCGTTTCTTTCCGAACTGAAAAAAGTTAAAATCAACAATGAGTGGCATAATACCGAATCAACCAAAAAAAACCTCTGAACCGCTCAAGCTAATCGGCATCATACCTATTACGTAAAAATCAGAAAGGTTAGGGGGGGGTTAAATTCGCCCATTCCCTTCCGCGCTACTGCTCCACGCTGAATGTTCGCGACAGGCTCAGGCCTTCGCTATCGACCAGCGTGATGGTGTGCCGCCCGGTGT
>JAITKG010000055.1 GCA_031278495.1 Prevotellaceae bacterium
GCTTCATGTTATTGTAATTTTTATTCATTGTTTTTGTCGTAAGTCAGCCGCCGCGCCAGCCTAAATCGTCAATCGTCAATTCGTCAATCGTCAATTCCCCGTTCCCCCTTTGGGGGTTAGGTGGCTTTTTCCCTTTTTTTGCAGCTTTTGGGATTGTTTTATACACCTACCCACAAACACAAACAACATTTATAAAACAACCCCCTGCTGCAAGTTTTTATCCGCTGCCAATGATTGCAGAATGTTTTTTGTAATGCACGCTGCAATTCTTTTTTTCAACTCTTATTATGATTATTTCCTTATTCCACAAAAAACTAAGAGTGGAAGTGGATAATATACTTTTAAGAATATGAGGTTCTGGAAGACCCACTACGTAAATAAGTATAACAACCACTCACCACTCTCGGCGAGGTTGGTTTTACTTATATTCATACGTAGTAGAAATTTTCCAGATTTCATATTCTTGCAGAATAAAAGTTAAAGCGATATATTTTTAATATATCAAATTCAAAATGTCAAAGAAACATAATTAACGCCGCAAATATAAAACAATATTTTTTATTTACAAATTTTATTTACATTATTTTTTTGCGGCGGCAGCCCAATTCTTAATACACAAGCCCCGAAGGGCTGAAATTATTATAGCCCCGTGCGTAAGCGCGGGGTCTATGCACCGCCCCTGCCTTTCGCGCGAAGCACTGCCAGTGCATAGCGATAAACCCGTGCGCCCAGATAAGTTTGGGTTTGTACCGCCTGCCTGTACAACTCGTCATGATTGTGATTCATCCAGTCTTTTGATGTAGTCATAGCTTTAATTTTTTTAAATTGTTCATTTATAATATACTTATTTAGTTTCTTCTTCCGGTTAAGAACGTTCTTTTTTCGATTAAGAACGTTCTTTTTTCGATTAAGAACATTCTTTTTTCGATTAAGAACATTCTTTTTTCGATTAAGAACATTCTTTTTTCAATTAAGAACGTTCTTTTTTCGATTAAGAACGTTCTTTTTTCAATTCGGAACGTTCCTTTTTTGATTCGGAACGTTCTTTTTTCGATTCGGAACGTTCCTTTTTCAATTCGGAACGTTCCTTTTTCGATTCGGAACGTTCCTTTTTCGATTCGGAACGTTCCTTTTTTGATTCGGAACGTTCCTTTTTCGATTAAGAACATTCTTTTTCCGGTGGGGGGCGTTCTTTGTTCCTTTTTACTGCTATTTTTTATATTTCTAATTTTTCATTTCTAATTAGCTGCCGGCGCCAGCCTCAATCCGTAAATCCGTAAATCTGTCAATCTGTAAATCCGTAAATCCCATGTTTCCCCTTTGGGGGTTAGGGGGCTTCCGTTGGGGCTTAGGGGGCTTCTTTCTAATTATTCACATTAGCACATTGTTCCTAATTCGCCAAACGTGCGTTTCTTTTTCGACAGGTAGAAACCCAAGACTATGCTGGCGGGATAGATACCCGTTACCGGGTGGTTGCATTGCGGCAGGCGTTTTGCACGCAGGTTCTTCCGGCGTTTCCAAAAATGCAGGTGCGCTTTCCATACGGCGGCAAAGAATGCAAATTTTCCCCGCAGGCAATAAACGCCGGCGGACAAGCCGTCCAATACAAGGCGTGCTGCCAGCAGGGCGGAGCGTTTCCGGCGGGGCAGGTTTTTGTAAAGCATGTAAAGGTTGTTGCGGTAGTTGAGGTATAGCTTTAACGGCGTTTCATTCGGCAGCGTGCCGCCGCCCACGTGGTACACCACCGCTTGCGGCAGGCACATCACGGAATAGCCGAGTTGCTGGATGCGCCAACAGAGGTCGATTTCTTCCATGTGCGCAAAGAAATCCTCGTCGAAGCCGCCGAGCCGGTGGAATACGGCGGCGCGTATCATCATGCAGGCGCCGCTGGCCCAAAAGATGCGGCGCGGCGCGTCATACTGCCCGCTGTCTTCTTCGATGCAGTTGAGGATGCGTCCGCGGCAAAACGGGAAACCGTACTTGTCAATAAAGCCGCCCGCTGCGCCGGCATATTCAAACGCCGTGCGGCGGTCAAAGGAACGGATTTTCGGCATACATACCGCTACTTCAGGATGGTTGTCCAGCGCGGCTTTCAACGGTTGCAGCCAGTTTGCCGTTACTTCCACATCGGAGTTGAGCAACACGTAATAATCCGCATCGACCTGTAGCAAGGCGCGGTTGTAGCCGCCGGCGAAGCCATAGTTTTTATCGAAAACAAGCTGCCGGATTTGCGGGTATGCCTGTTGCAGGAAAGCCTGCGAGCCGTCGGTTGAGCCGTTGTCCGCCACTACCAGCGTTACGCCGGGCAGGGAAGTATGTTCCGCCAATGCCGGCAGGAATTGTTGTAAAAAATGCTTACCGTTCCAGTTCAGTATAACCACCGCCGTTTTATTCATCGTACAAAGCGTTTTTGGCAGGTTCGGGATAGTCGATAGTGTAGTGCAGTCCGCGACTTTCGCGCAGTTCCTGTGCATTGCGGATAATCAGGTACGACACTTTAATCATGTTGCGCAGCTCGCAAAGATTTTGCGTCAGGATGGATTTCCGGTACAGGTCTTCCGTTTCCTTGAAAATAATTTCGAGGCGGTCGAGCGCGCGTTTCAGGCGGAGGTTGGAACGCACAATGCCGACGTAGTTGCTCATGATTTGCTGCATCTCTTTATAGTTTTGCGTAATCAGCACCATCTCTTCGGGATGGGTAGCGCCGCCGGCGTCCCAGTCGCGGATTTTATCGCAAATCGTATAATGTGGAAAGCGTTCCAATGCATGCCGCGCCGCGCAGCCGGCATACACAACCGCTTCAATGAGCGAATTTGACGCCAGGCGGTTGGCGCCGTGCAGCCCGGTGCTGGACGTTTCGCCTAAGGCATACAGCCGGTGAATCGACGTGCAACCATTCATGTCTACCTTCACGCCGCCGCAGGAGTAGTGCGCTGCCGGCGCCACAGGAATATATTCTTTGGTAATATCAATGCCGACGCCCAAACATTTTTTATAAATCGTCGGGAAATGGGCGGTAACCTCTTCCGCCGGTCGGTGGGTGCAGTCGAGGTACACAAAATCGTCGCCCCGCAGTTTCATTTCATTGTCAATAGCGCGCGACACAATGTCGCGGGGGGCAAGTTCGGCGCGCGGGTCATATTTTTGCATGAACCGTTTGCCGTCCTGCGTGCGGAGCAGCGCACCGAAACCGCGCATCGCTTCGGTGATAAGGAATGCCGGCCGCTCGCCGGGATGGTACAACGACGAAGGATGGAACTGGATGAACTCCATATTTTCGACTACTCCTTTGGCGCGGTATACCATGGCAACGCCGTCGCCGGTAGCAATCGAGGGATTGGTCGTAGTGTGGTACAGGTTGCCCAGCCCGCCGGTAGCGACTACCGTCGCTTTGGCAAGGAACGTGCCGACTTGCTGCGTTTTCAAGTCCAGCACGTATGCGCCGTAACATTCGATGTTTCCGTCGCGGCGGCGCACCGTTTGCCCGAGATGGTGCTGCGTGAGCAAATCTACGGCAAAATGCTGTTCCAGCACCGTGATGTTCCGGTGGGCGCGTACCCTGTCCACTAAGGCGCGCTGTATTTCCGCGCCGGTATTGTCCTTATGGTGCAGGATACGGCGTTCCGAATGGCCGCCCTCTTTGTGCAGGTCGTAAGCGCCGTCGGGCGTGCGGTCGAACTTCACGCCCCATTGTATCAACTGTTGGATTTGCCCGGCGGCAGCGCCCACGACCATGCGCACCACCGCTTCATTGCAAAGTCCCGCCCCGCAGATCAACGTATCCTGTACATGTTTTTCGATATTGTCGTGGTCATACATCACAGAGGCAATGCCGCCTTGTGCAAATGTAGTATTCGCTTCGTCGAGGGTGGATTTGCATACTAAAAGTACTTTCGCCTTGTCCGCCGTTTTCAGGGCAAAACTAAGCCCAGCCAGCCCGGCGCCTATTACTAAAAAATCTGTTTCCCTATTCATAGGTTGCAAAGATAAAGAAAATTTACAGATTATTTAATGCGCTAATTAGGCGCAAAGAAAAACCGACGGTATGGAAACGTACCGGCTGTTTTTTGAAATCTTTGAATTTTGAAATCTTTGCATGGTAAATTAACATGCCGGCGCCTGCCAATTCCTAATTTTTAATTCTTAATTCATAATTATTCTGTACCTTTGTAACGCATGACCCATAAGAAAAAAATAATCAACGACCCGATTCACGGATTTATTGATATTCCGGGCGGTTTGATATTGGAATTACTTGAACACCCTTTCCTGCAACGGTTGCGGAGCATCAAGCAAATGGGATTGAGTTACCTTGTATATCCCGGCGCCTGCCATTCGCGGTTTTCGCATGCTTTGGGCGCCATGCACCTCATGCATCAAGCGTTGCTTTCATTACAGTCCAAAGGACATACGATAACGACTGGGGAAATGGAAGCCGCCGAATGCGCTATCTTGCTGCATGACGTAGGGCATGGACCGTTCAGCCATACGTTGGAAAATACCATTGTCGAAAATATTCGCCACGAAGAACTCTCGTTGTTATTTATGAAACGCTTAGATACGCAGTATGGCGGGCGATTGAAGACAGCCATTGCTATTTTCGACGGCAGTTACCCGAAGAAATTTTTACACCAGTTAGTGTCAAGCCAACTGGACGTCGACCGGTTGGATTACCTGCGCCGCGACAGCTTTTTTTCCGGCGTGGTGGAAGGAATGATTGGTTTGGAGCGCATCCTCAAAATGCTGGACGTGGTGGACAATGAATTGGTGATAGAAGCAAAAGGTATTTATTCCGTTGAAAAATTTCTTATTTCACGCCGCCTGATGTACTGGCAGGTGTATTTACACAAAACAGTGATTGCCGCCGATCAGGTATTGTTGAACATCCTGCGGCGGGCAAAATTATTGATAACCGGCGGCATTCATTTGACTGCGTCGCCTGCGTTGCATCTGTTCTTATCCAGCCGTTTTGTCCTTGCCGATTTCAACCGTCCGGAAATACTGGACGCCTTTGCCCAACTTGACGACAGCGATATTGATTGCGCTATCAAAGGCTGGTGCAATGCCGGCGATAAAATTTTGTCGGAACTGTGCCGCATGATGGTGGCGCGTCGCCTGTTCAAAATTGAAGTGAGCGCGCAACCTTTTGACAAATCTTATATCGAAAAAATCAAAACACAGGTCATACAACATTTTTCATATACGCCGGAAGCCTTGCCATACTTTGTAGTGAACGATACTATCATCAATAAGGGATACGACGACCGCACCGGGAAAATACAAATCCGTTACGGGAAATCGGAGTTACGCGATATTTACGACGTATCGGATATGCTGAGCGCACAAGCCTTTTCAGGCATTACGAAAAAATATTTCCTGTGTTATCCAAAAGAATTAACAACTAAAACATGACTTTTACTGCAAAAACATTAGCTGATTACCTGCACGGCGACATTGCCGGCGATGAAAACGCGGCGGCCGGCACGATTGCCCGCATAGAACAAGGAACGCCGGGAGCGTTGTGCTTCCTTGCCAATCCGAAATACGAGCAATACCTTTATACAACCAAAGCCTCGATTGTATTGGTAAACCGCAGTTTTGAACTGCAACAACCGGTGACTTGCACCCTCATCCGGGTGGACAATGCCTACGAAAGCATTGCGTCGCTGCTCGATTTGTACAACTCCATGAAAACGCTGAACAAAAAAGGGCGTTCATGGCGGGCGCACATTTCGTGGCGGGCGAAACTGGGAAAAGCCGTATGGGTAGGCGCAGGAAGTTATATTTCGCGCGGCGTACGCATCGGCAATAACACCAAAATATTCCCGCACGTGTACATCGGCGATAATGTAACGATTGGCGATAATTGCCTTATTTATCCGGGCGTAAAAATTTACCATAGCTGCAAAATAGGTAATCATTGCACTATACACGCCAATACGGTCATCGGTTCTGACGGGTTTGGCTTTGCCCCGACAGCCGGCGGGGCTTACAAAAAAATCCCGCAAATCGGGCATGTGGTTTTGGAAGACAATGTGGAAATCGGCGCAAATACAGTGATTGACCGCGCCACGATGGATGCTACAATTATCCGGCAGGGCGTGAAAATTGACAACCTCGTGCAGGTTGCGCACAATGTGGAAGTGGGCGAAAACACCGTGATGGCTGCGCTTTCGGGCGTGGCGGGTTCTACGAAAATAGGACGGCAATGTATGTTCGGCGGACAGGTAGGCATTGCGGGGCATATCACCGTAGCCGACGGGACGCGCGCCGGCGCACAAACAGGCATCAGCGCAACCGTGAAAGAACCCAACCAAACCCTCATGGGCTCGCCGGCTATCAACTATTCCGATTACTTCAAAGCCTACGCCATTTTCCGTAAACTGCCCGCATTGAAAAAACAATTGGACGCACTGGCAAAGTAGGTACGTTCAATTACCAAGTCCAGCAGAAATAAAAAATTGCCGGTTCAAAAATTCTTTTTACTTTTGCGCCCGTAATCAGTGAACAATACAACAGCGTCCGTCATGCCGGAAATTGGGCAAATGCCACAGGAAAAAACAATAATACCAAAGGCATTGCCACCGAAACGGTTTTTTTAAATCTTTAAATTTTTCTTGCCTTTCGTCGTGTAAAATCATGCATTTATCGGAAAAATACCCTTATTTACATACAGAACAGACGTTCTTACAATAATTTTTCTTACATTTGCTAAAACTTACTTCCAAAAAACAACGTTATGAATATCCGCCTAACCGAAACGTTGCTAAAAATAACCCAAGACAGGCAACGGACAAACATTTTGAGGGGCTATGAACAAAAAACGCTGGCTTACCTCGTGCAACGAGTACCTTCATGGATAAATTCCGACGCCTTGACCGTGATAGGGCTAATGGGCAGCGTGATTGTTGCAGTCAGCTTTGTGCTTGCCGCTTATGCGAGCAAGTATTTTTTATTGCTCGGCATACTGGGCTTTTTCATCAATTGGCTGGGCGACTCGCTGGACGGGCGACTGGCATATTACCGGAACAAACCCCGCAAGTGGTACGGCTTTTCGCTCGATTATTGCACCGACTGGATAGCCATTGTTTTTATCGGCGTGGGCTATATCGTTTATGTAGGCAACCACTGGGAATTATGGGGCTTTGTATTTGTAATCCTCTACGGTTGGTCGATGATGATTGCCTTGCTGCGCTACAAAATCACCAATGTATATACCATCGATTCGGGGCTGCTGGGACCAACGGAAGTACGTATTGTCATTTCACTTATCCTGGCGTTTGAAGTAGCGGTAGAGGGGTCGATTGCCTATTCCACCATTGTCGCCTGCGCTATTTTGTATATCTTTAACGTGGTTGATTTCATTAAACTGTTGAAGATTGCCGACCGGAAAGACAAGGAAGAACAAACGAAAAAAGTAGCCTGAAACACGCATGTTTAAGCAGCTAATTATTTTTTCCAAAGCGCAACTGTCGGCATTCATTGGCGGGCTGTGCGACTACGGAATAATGATTTTCCTTACGGAAATAGGGGGAATGCGCTATGTGTTTTCCATTGCCGTAGCTTGCATTTTGGGGGCGGTGGTCAATTTTTCGCTGAACAGGACATGGTCGTTTTATTCGCAAAGCAAGTCCTATAAATTTTCGAGTACACAGCAACTGGTGCGGTTTGCGGTGGTGCTGGCAAGCAGTATCCTTTTGAAAATTTCCGGCACCTACCTGCTGACCTCGTTCGCCGGGATAGATTATAAAATCAGCCGGATTATAACGGATATTATTGTATCTTTAGGTTATAATTACGTGTTGCAACGTTTCTGGGTTTTTATAAAAACGAAAAACAGGAAATAACTAAACGGTAAATGACTCAATAACCAATAAAAATATGCCATCAAAAGTTTATTTCACCAACCTGCGGACTACCGCTTCCTTAAACCTGCAAGGGAAAATGGAACGCATGGTACGCGCCGCCGGTATTGAAAAAATAGATTATGCCGGGAAATTTACGGCTATCAAAATCCATTTCGGGGAGCCGGGAAACCTTGCCTATATCCGCCACAATTATGCCCGGCGCATGGTGGAAATTTTGCAGTCACTGGGCGCTATAGTGTTCCTCACGGACAGCAATACGCTTTACTCCGGACGCCGTTCCAATGCGGTAGACCATCTGACCGGCGCTTTTGAGAACGGCTTTAATTTATTATCCGTAAAAGCGCCCGTAATTATTGCCGACGGCTTGAAAGGCACGGAATACGTAGAAATTCCCATCCATTCGGAAATTTGTACATCGGCAAAAATCGGCGCGGCTATCGCCAATGCCGACGTGATTATTACGATGAATCATTTCAAAGGGCATGAACAGGCGGGATTTGGCGGGGCTTTGAAAAATATCGGCATGGGCTCGGCGAGCGTGGGCGGGAAACTGGATTTGCATTCGTCGTCGCAGCCGCGCGTGGATGCGAAGAATTGCACCGCCTGCCGCCAATGCGTGCGGTACTGCAATTACGGCGCCATTACGCTCAACGATAGCCGCACGGCGGTTATTGACTATACAAAATGCGTTGGCTGCGGGCAATGTATTGCCGTCTGCCGGTTCGATGCGGCGCAACCGGTATGGAATAATTCCTCAGAAACGATGAACAAAAAAATCGCCGAATATAGCCATGCCCTGTTGAAAGGCAAGCCGCACTTTCACGTGAATTTCATCATCAACGTGTCGCCCGACTGCGATTGCTGGGCAAGTAACGATATCCCGCTGGTGCCGGATATCGGCATCGCCGCATCGTTCGACCCGGTGGCGCTCGACCAGGCTTGCGCCGATATGGTAACGGCTGCGCCCTCATTGCCCGGCGCACGCGGCAATGAAGACGGTAAGCTGGATTTAAAGGGAAAAGACAAATTCCACCACATCCATCCCAATACCGACTGGCGCATCGGGTTACAGCATGCCGAAAAAATCGGTTTGGGAACAATGCAGTATGAATTGGTGAAAATTTGAAAAGCCCCCTACCCCCGAAGGGATTTACAGATTTACGGATTGACAGATTGACAGATTGAGGCTGGCGGCGGCTAATGTGCTAATGTGACTAATGTGCTAATGTGACTAATTGGCTGACGCGGCAACTAATGTGAAGATGTGGAGATGTGAAGATGTGGAGATGTGAAGATGTGGCTGGCGCGACAGCACTAACCGTTTGCCGTTCCGCGTTAGCCGTTTGCCGTTCCGCGTTTGCCGTTAACCGTTCCGCGTTTGCCGTTTGCCATTCCGCGTTAGCCGTTAACCGTTCACCGTTCCTTCAACTTGAAGTCAAAAATATTGTAACTAATCACAATGGCGCCGCGCATGGGAAGCATTTTGTAATCGAAATAATGGTTGCCGCGTTTGAAAATATCTTTAAATCCCACTAAAAAACGCAATCCTGCCTGAAGGCGGGAGAAGAG
>JAITKG010000113.1 GCA_031278495.1 Prevotellaceae bacterium
AATTAACCGGAAAATCAATAATAAACGAATAAATTATACCACAAGGGCGAATAATTTAATCCTTTTTGATAAGAATTGATAATAAATAACTTAATGGAGATTTTAACTGGTATAGTTAAAATTAGGTGTTAAATAATCATCACTGATAAATGCAAAAAAATTGACCGCTTACCTGTTTTTATAAACAAATTTTTTATAATCTAAATCGAAAAATGACCGCCTCCTGTCATAATCCCTGCATTTTTAACGAAATAGCGTATAGCATTTGTGCAAATTCACATGAATTCGGCGTAAATTCACATGAATTCGGTGCAAATTCATATGAATACGGCGCAAATTCACTCCCTGTTTTTCCAATTTTTTTACCACAATATTATTCACTTTTTAAAAATTAAACGTTATGACAAATTCTCGTAGTACACTCAACAAGCCAGACGCAGAATTCCTGGCACAAGCAAACACGGTTAATGAACAATGCCACCTGAATGAAAGCGGGTGGGGAGTAGACGGGGCGCGGCTTACGCAGTTCGACGCCTTACTGCTCAACGCCAACACCGCCTATGCCGCCAACAACAACAAGGCGACGAAGAACGCCATTACATCGGCGAACAAGAAGGTGACGTTCGGTGAATTAAAGCACTTCGAGGGACCGTTTATCGACTACCTCGAAGCAAACCTCAACGTGCCGGACGCCGCGCTGGAATTTATGGGGCTGCGCCCGCGCCAGCACCATGCGCACCAGCCGCTGCCAAGACCAACCATTCCCTTAGTGATGTCGGTAAAACGGCTGCATGACGAACTCACCGTGTATGTGGCGGAACCCGAACACGACCAGCCTACGGCGAGCGTAGCGCCGGCACACTATCACGGTTTTATGCTCCGCTACAGGATGGAAGAGGAACCTGACTATCAAACCGTAATATCTACCCGTTTGCACCATACCCTTTACTTTGAACGCGCCGACGAAGGCAAACGCATCCATCTCTCGGCGGCATGGGTAAACCCCCGCCTCGAACCGGGTCCCTGGTGCGAAGAAATTTCGGAAGTTATCGGATAATACCATAATATGTTAAATTTTTATTAACCCAATTTTTTTTTATCTATGAAATTAAACAAACTAAAAAAATCAAGCAGCAGGCTCTTCCAAAGGGTTTGCCTTGTGGCAGGCGCATGCCTGTTTTGGCTGTGCTGCCTTACGCCGGCAAATGCGCAACAGCAAACAAAAACCCTTTCCGGTACGGTCGTTGACGCCAAAGGCGAAGCAATTACCGGCGCGTCGGTCGTGGAAAAAGGAACGACCAATGCCGTGATGACGGACGTCGACGGGAAGTTTTTCATTACCGTACGCGAAGGCATAGCCATAGACGTTTCTTTTTTAGGGTACAAAACCCAGTCGTTTACGGTGGGCGCAGCCAGTACTGTACGAATTGTATTGCAGGAAGACAGCCAGATACTGGATGAAGTAGTCATTGTCGGCTACGGCATGCAGAAGAAAGAAAACCTCACCGGCGCGGTAGCCTCCGTAGACGTTGAAAAAACGCTTGGCAGCCGCCCGATAGTGGACGTGGGGCGCGGGTTGCAGGGGGCGGTTGCCGGCGTGAACATCCGCATTCCCAGCGGTGAAGTCGGCTCCGACCCGCTGATACGTATACGCGGGATATTTGCTTCTATTGAAAGCACCAAGTCGCCGCTGATACTGGTAGACAACGTGGAAATACCGAGCATCCAGATGGTGAACCCGGACGACATCGAATCTATTTCGGTATTGAAAGATGCGGCGTCTTCCTCTATTTACGGTTCAAAGGGCGCATTCGGCGTGGTTTTGATTACTACTAAAAAAGGCGCGAACGCCGATAAAATTACCGTGAACTATTCCGGCAATTTTGCGTGGCAAAACGTGGCGAAAGAAATAAACATGGCGGGCGTTGATGCGCTGGACTATGTGCTGTCGGCGGCGGAACGCACCAACCCCAGCGCTACCGTTGGCACGTTCTGGAAAATGAACCGGCAAAGTTATTACCGCGCGCTGGAATGGCAGGAACTGTACGGCGGCAAGGTCAAAGCGGACGACCCGGTGGTGTATAACCGCGACTGGTATATGGAAGGCGGCAACATGATGGGCGTGCGCATGTACGACCCTTATGAAGTGATGGTGCGGGAATGGGCGCCCACCATGACGCACAACTTTTCGGCGAATGGCAAAAGCGGGAAAACCGCCTACAACCTGAGCGCAGGCTATGTGCACCAGAACGGGATGATGAAGCCCGCCAAAGCGGATGACTTCACGCGCTACAATGCCACTGTCAAGCTGACGTCGGAAGTGAACAAATACCTGACGTTGCATGGCGGCGCAATGTTTTCCGACCGCAACAAACGCTATGCCGCGTCGGCGGCGACCAACTCCGACCCCTGGTATTACCTGTACCGCTGGTCGCCCATGTTCCCGGTAGGCGTGGAAGAACACGGCATGCCCGTACGGGGACCCGTGTATGAAACCGCCAGCGCCATTACCTCGAACATCGAGTACCTTTATTATAACCTCAACTTCGGGGCTACCATCAATTTTACAAAAGACTGGGATTTGGAAGTGGATTATACCTATTATAACCAGCAGTACAATACCAACTACTACCTCCCGAACTTTACCGCATTGGATATTTGGGGCGGTACGTCCCCCCCGTCGCTGTGGAAAGATGAAAACGGCAACCAGGTATATGTGGATGACGCCGGGAATATTACGGACAGTGGCGGCGTGCCGGCTTACCGGTTCGGGCAGGTAACCTACAATCCTCCGGGAGGCTCCGGTTCGGTACAGAGCCAGATATACAGCCGGCGGCGGGTTACCCGCAACAATACGTTCAACGCCTATTCAACCTATAACCTGAAATTAGGCGCAGAGCAGGAACACGTCTTTAAATTTATGATGGGAACAAATATTGTTGCCGAAAGATGGAATCAAATATCAGGGGAAAAATTAGACCTGACAAATTATGAAAACCCGCAATTCAATTATGCCAACGGCGAGATGACGGTGCTCGGCGACGCCAACTGGAGCGCGCAGGCGGGGTTCTTCGGACGCGTGAACTATGTGTTCAAAGAAAAATATTTAGTGGAAGCCAATTTGCGGTACGACGGCACGTCCGTGTTCCCGACTGAAATGAAATGGCGGTGGTATCCGTCGTTTTCGGGCGGCTGGATCATCACGAAAGAAACATTTATAGAAGATTTGGACATAGGCAATATACTCGGTTTTGCCAAGCTCCGCGCCTCGTGGGGTACGCTGGGCGACCAAAGCGTGTCGAACAGTTTGTATCTGGCAACTATGGCTTACGGGCAAACCTCGTGGCTGACCGGCGGAGGCAAACAGGTGAATTATTACGGTACGCCGAATGCCGTGCAGGGAGAGGTGTCATGGCAAAATATCGAAACATTGAACTTCGGGATTGACTTGCGTTTGTGGCAAAATAAAATCGGGGTTACCTTCGACTGGTTTCAGACCCATACGCGCGACATGCTGATTGCCGGCGACGCGCTGCCCACCACCTATGGCGATACCGCGCCGATAGGCAACTACGGCAATGCGCGCACGCGCGGCTGGGATATTACCATTGATTTCAACCACCGGTTTGGGAACGGCGTCGGCATTAACGCCACCGCCACCCTGTCGGACGCGGTGTCGGTGATTACCAAAGGCGCGGACTATAAAACCCCGTGGGCAAACAGGAGCATCGGCAGCACCTATGCCACCGGCGCTACTTACGGCGATATCTGGGGCTATGTAACAGACCGGCTTTACCAGAAAGACGATTTTGTATATGCCCCCGACGGCTCCATACAGCAATGCGTTATTATCTACAACGGCATTCCCCGCACGACGAATATGCTGGCGGGCAACAACCCCAATTACCAGTCTTATCTCGAAGGCGGGAATTTCCGGTATGGTCCCGGCGATGTGAAATACGTGGACTTGAACGGCGACGGCTATATTACCCCCGGCGCAGGCACGTTCGGCGATCCGGGCGACCGGAAAGTAATCGGGAACTCCACGCCCCGCTATGAATACGGGCTCCGGCTGGGCGCCGACTACAAAGGGTTTGACGTGTCCGTATTCCTGCAAGGCATCGGGAAACGCGAAATTAGCGGCGACGGCTCGCTGGCAGTGCCCGGCTACAATACCACTGACGGCGCGATGCCGCAGGCGATAGCCGGCGACTTCTGGAAAGAAGACCGCACCGACGCATTCTATCCACGCCCCTGGAACGTGGGCGCTACGGCAGGCGCAAGTTCGAAGATATATAATACGCTGGCGCAAAGCCGTTATTTACTGGATATGTCTTACCTGCGTATTAAGAATATCACCTTTGGCTATAGCCTGCCCGCCGAATGGCTGCGGAAAATCTACCTGGAAAAGGCGCGGGTGTATATATCATTGGAAAATTTCATTACCTTTGATAACCTGCGCGGCTTGCCTATCGACCCCGAAGAAATCAGCGGTTATTCCATGTGGAACACCTCGAACTATAACTACGGACGCACCGGACAGGGCACGCCAACGTTCAAGACGGTGTCGGCAGGCGTGCAAATAAGTTTCTAATGTAAACATTAAAAAATAAAAATATGATGAAAACAAAAATACTATTATTCGCTTTTATAAGTTTGGTTTTCTTTTCAAGCTGTGAAAAGTTGCTCGACCGTCCGCCCTTAACCACACAGGACGACGAACAGTACTGGACAACCGAAACCGAACTGCGGTTATACCTTAATCAATGTTACTCCAATTACTTTGTAGGCTACGCTACCTTGTGGAGTACTATCTATACGCCCATGACCGGCTACCTTACCAACGACGACATTATGGTCAACGGCATCCAGCGGGCATTGGAAATCACGGTGCCGACCAGTCGGACAGTTGACTATTCGGCTTCGCCTTCGGCGCTGGCATGGATAGAATCCTACAACGGTCCCAACTGGAATTTCTACTGGGTGCGAAAACTGAATATCCTGCTTGACCGTATTGAACAGCGGATGGGCGGCATCCTCACCGAAGAGCAGAAAAACCACTGGGTAGGCGTCGGTCGCTTTTTCCGGGGGATGGAATATGCCAACCTCGTGCGGGTATTCGGCGACGTGCCGTATTACAACCGCGAGATATTGGACAGCGAACTGGACGAACTCTACAAACCCCGCACCCCGCGCAATGAAGTGATGGACGCGGTATACGACGACTTGAAGTTTGCCTTTGAAAATGTCCGCCTCTCCGACGGCGACCAGCAGGTCAACCGCTACGTCGTGGCGGCATATATTGCGCGGTTGGCGCTGTATGAAGGCACGTGGCTGAAATACCATTACAGCAGCAACGAACGGGCGAAGAAATTCCTGCAACTTGCCATAGAAGCCGGCGATTATGTAATTGCCAGCGGCAAGTACGATATTGTAACCGATTTCCGCTCGCTCTTCGGCAGCGAAAACCTTGCCGGCAATGCCGATTGCATCCTCTACCGCCATTACAGCCAGGATGTGGAAATCACGCATTCTATCGCTACTTATTGCAATTTGAATGAATCACTGAACCCCTGCGCCAATTTGGATTTGGTGAAAGCCTTTATCTGCGCCGACGGCAAACCGTGGGCAACTTCCACGCTGACGAATGCCAATAAATTTGATTTACAAAATTTGATTAAAACCCGCGACCCGCGTTTTGAAGCGACCTTCTGGGAAAAACCGACTACCAAAGCGACCTCGTCCGGGTTATATACCGTGAAGTTCATCGACCGCGAAGGACCCGTGATGGCGTCGGAAGGCAGGTCGCTGCCGTCGAAATACATCAGCTCTACCAATACCAATGACTATCCGGTGATGCGCTATGCCGAACTCCTGTTGAACTGGATAGAGGCAAAAGCCGAACTCGCTACGCTGGGCGGCGCGCCGGTTACGCAGGGCGATATTGAAACGTCGATAAATAAAATCCGCAACCGCCCGTTGGACGCTACCGCTGCCGGCAAAGGCGTCGTGAAAACTTCGCCCATGCAACTATCGGCAATCACGGAAAATTTTGACCCCAACCGCGACCAGGGCGTACCCCCGCTGCTTTGGGAAATCCGCCGCGAACGCCGGATGGAACTGTACTTTGAACATTCCCGGTTGATTGACCTGCGCCGCTGGCACAAGCTGGATTATATGAACGACCAGCAAAATCCCGACCTGCTGAAAGGCATTTGGGTTGATTTGCGGACGGAATTGACGACTGCCGAACTGGACGGAAATGTCAATAAAATAGGCGTGGTATTGGAAAACGGCACGAGAGTGCTTTATGACGGAAAAGCCACGACGGTTGCCACCGGTTATTTTTACGGGTCGAATGTACAGCCGCGCCGTGCGTTCTGGGACTTGTCCGGCGTAAATCCTTACCTCGCGCCGGTAGGCGACGCCCAACGCCGCGACTACCGCAATAAAGGCTATGAACTCTCGCAAACCGAAGGCTGGTCAAATGCTTTGGATTAGGAGAATTAAGAATTATGAATTATAATATAAAAAATATATGAAAAAAATAATAACATATCTTTCTAAAATAGCTCCTTGCTCCCCCTTTGGGGAGCGGGGGGCTTGCCGGGGGGCTTTCTTCCTCGCCCTGCTGCTGCTGGCGGCTGTTTCATGCAATAACAAAGAAACCTACCCCGAATCCCCTGATTTAACTGTTATCTACGGCATCAGCATTGTCAATGCCGGCGAAGCGGGCAACCAGATATTGGTGGGCAAGGTAGATGAAATCAACAAGGAAATCAGCTTTCCCGATGTGGATACGCTGACCGACTTTTCCCGCATCCGCTTTGAAGCCGAACTGCCCGAAAGGGCGCACTTGGACGAAGAGGTCTACAACTTTTCGATGGGTCCCGCCGACACGCGCCTGACGCGCACAATTGCCGTGCTAAATGGCATACGGAAACGGGAATACTCCATTACTATTAAAAAGGACGTTCCGGTTTGGGGCGCGGACTTTGACCGGGAAAAAATAGAAATCTATAATTTCTCAAACAACGGCGGCGCTGCCTATTCCGATTTATCCGCTGGGTCCACCCGCAGCGCCGATATGGACTCCAACTATGTGTTGCTGGTATCCCGCGCCACCGCGCCGCACTTGCTGCGCATGGCTGATTTGGCGGCAGGCAACATCAGCAGTCCCATTATGCTTGATTTGACCGGCGTAGCCGACGGCACTTTTGCTTACAGTTCGGGTCGCCTGTCGCATGGACATATATATATATGTAACCTCGCGGTATTGGGAAACGCTACGCCGCAAACATTGAAGATCTACCACTATGCTTCACCCACTGCTGTGCCTGAATTAGTCGGCAGCTTCAGTAAAGGCGTCGACGGCATTCCCGATTATGCGACCAATGGCGGGCGTTTCGGCGATGCGATGTCTGTTGAGTTGGATGAAAACGGCAACGGCTATATCTTTATAGGCAACAATCGGGGAACGGTAGCCGCCGATCCGTACGTGCTGCGCCTGTCGGTTACGAACTTTACGACCATTGCCTCGCCTGAGCAAATCAACCCGCCGACTTATGGCGGCTGGTGGTCGAATTACCGGCAAGTGGACGGCGCGGCGAACGAGTATATTTATACCGGTTATGCTTCCGTGCCCCAACTGGTAGACGCCGCCGGCGGCGCAATCTATGCGATGGCGAGCGGCTCGGTGCCGCTGCAAGGCAACGACGCCACAGTGGTTTCGTTCAACAAGGAACGTTATTTGGTGATGCAGTCTTCCACGCAGGGAACGGAAGCGGCAACGCTTTACGTGTACGACATTACCACCGGCGCTACGACGCAGGAAGCGTTGGAATTCTTTGACAACCGCGAGAACAAGAACGCGCTGTATACTTGCCCGCTGGGCGGGGCGGCTATTTCGGGCGTGTATGCCTCCAATTTGGGCGTGGCAAAAACCGAAAACGCCTTATACCTGATGGGCGCAGCCCCAGGCGGAGGCTTTGTAGTAGTCAGAGCGCCTAAAGCAGTGAAAGCGGAATAACCAAAATAATTACCAGTGAAAAAATATTTCAAATATATTACAGTAATAGCATTGGTAGCGTTTTTCGCTTCCTGTAATAAAGACGATGGACCCGGCGGCGGGGAAACGCCGCCGGAACCAACGCCTGCGCCGGAAGAAGATATTCTGCCGAAAAAGGAAATGCGCGCGGTATGGATTGCTACGGAAAGCAGCATTGACTGGCCCCGCAGCACCAGTGCGGCTGCACAAAAAAAAGAATATACCGACTATCTGGACAAATTTGCAGAATTGAACATCAATACGGTATTTGTGCAGATACGCCCAAGGGCAGATGCGTTCTATAATTCGCAATATGAGTCGTGGAGCCGCTTCATTACCGGCACGGCAGGGCAAGATCCCGGCTACGATGTGTTGCAGTTTTTCATTGACGAAGCGCATGCACGCAACATCGAATTTCATGCATGGTTAAACCCGTTCCGCATTGATACGCGGGCGGCGAAGACGGGCGCATACCGTCCCTTAGACCCGAAAATCCCTGTAGCGTGGGTAAAGGATTATGACCGCTGGCGCATTTATAACCCGGCGTTGCCGGAAGTGCAGCAGCGCATAGCCGATATCGTGAAAGACATTATCACCAAGTACGACGTCGACGGCGTCCATTTCGATGATTATTTCTATCCCGACCCCTCTTACTACGCCTCCACCGGCGTGGACGATGCAGCGGAATTTGCCCTGTATGGCGCAGGTTACGCAACGGTAGAAGAATTTCGTTTCGGCAATGTGAATAAGGTAGTGCAAAAAATACAGGAAACCATTACACAGAATAAACCCGGCGTGGTCTTCTCTATCAGCCCGACCTCCAGCGTGAACTACAACAAATCGCTGTATGCCGATGTGGACAAATGGTGTCAGGAAGGCTGGATAGATGTGGTTATTCCGCAGATATACCAGCAAACCGGTAGCGCCAGCAATGAGTTTAACTACTTTGTAGATTACTGGCCGCACTTCAGTTTCAAAGCTGTTCCGATGATAGGGTATGCCATTTATAAATTCGGCGACCCTGCGGCGGGAACGAAATTCCAAAATGCCTCAGAGCTGACGGAACAGTTCCGGCTGGCGAATTTGCAATCGAAAGTACAGGGCAGCGTACTGTATAATGCGAGCAGCGTAATCGCCAATAAAGTCGGCGTTACCGATGCGTTGAAAAACATTTACAAGTATCCGGCGGTACGTCCTTTTCTTGGACGCAAAACCTTGTCCGATCCCAAAACGCCCGCCAGTGTGACGCTCAACGGCGCTACGCTGTCATGGAATGCGTATGGATTGCAGGCGGTCGTGTATGTAACGCCGGAAAATGAAACCAAACCGCATGTAGTGGCAATTACTTCCGCTTCCTCTTACCGCGTAAGCGAGAAAGGAACGTACATTGTTACGGCGGTGAATAAGGACAATACCGAAAGCCCCATATCGGCTTCGGTTACGTATAAATAAAATAATATTAAACATAGAGATGCGAAGTAAATTATATTTTAGATTGTAATCATCCCGAATGCGGACGGACGGAATGCAGACCGAAAGCTAATCGTCCCATACAGGGACGGACAGAGTAAAAATAAAAATAAACTTAAATAATTTAACATATGAAAAAAACAGTTTTATCACTATTGATTATTTTGCTTGGGCAGACAGCCTTTGCCCAGCAAATAACAGTGCTGTCAATCGAACGGTTGAAAGGAACGGAAGCAGGCGGTTTTTATCATCCTGTCTTTGCCCCCAAAGGCGGATGGTTACTTGTCTCGTCCGAAAATTATGCCGGATTGAAGCAAATTTCGTTACAAACGAATGAAGTTACTGCGTTGACGCAAGAACCCGGCGCCGGCTACGACGTCCGCATCAGCGCAGACGAATCGGTTATCCTTTATAAGAAAACAGAATTGCGGGATAACCGGCGTTATACGTCGTTGTACCAATATGCACTTGCCAGCCGGGAAGCCGTAAAAATAGCAGACGCCACGCGTGAAAAAATAACGCCGGCATTTGCGAACAATAAACCGGTGTATGTAGAAGGCGCAAAGTTGATGAAAGGCGGCGCGGCGTCTGCCGAAATAGCTCCTTTCATCAATATCGAAGACCAGAAAATGGCATTGTACCGGAGCGGCAAGAAAACCATCCTCACGCCCAACGGGGCGGACGCCAGCTATTTTTGGGCAAGCGTATCGCCCGACGGGAAACGTATTGTCTACACTGTGGCTGCACGGGGAACATTCGTGTGTAACCTCGACGGCTCAAACGTAGTGTCGCTGGGCAAACTGAATGCCCCGGCATGGTTGGGCAACCGGTGGGTAGTAGGCATGAACGATAAGGATAACGGCGACGTTATTATTTCATCCGAAATTGTAGCGGCGACCATTGACGGGAAAACCCGGCAGACGCTGGCTACCCCGCAAGTGAAAATCGCCCTCTATCCGGCTGCTTCCCCCGACGGGAAACGCATTGCTTTCAACTCCAATGAAGGCGAAATTTACTTACTGGACATTACTATTAAATAACCGGAGGAACAGGATTATGAAAAAACTACTTTTTACTTTTGCGGGCTTGTTAATTAGCCTGACGCTTTTTTCTACGGATTTAACCGGTCTGAAAATATATATCAACCCCGGGCATGGCGGCTACGATTCAAACGACCGCAGCGTCTGGACTATTCCCGTGCCGGAAACATGGAGCAATCCCGCCGGCTATTGGGAATCGAAATCCAACCTCGTGAAAGGGCTTGCCCTGCGCGATATGCTGCAAGCCGCAGGCGCTACCGTGATTATATCGCGTACCGATAACACCAGCGGCATACGGGACGGCGCACAATATGCAGGCGGCGGCGACCGCGACCTCTCGGAAATAGCCGAAGAAGCCAACGCCAACAATGTGGACGCTTTCCTGTCTATTCACAGCAATGCCATAAATACTACAACCAATTATTTGTTGCTATTGTATCATGGCTATGATGGCAACCCCACAGTGGCTGCAAGTTTGCCGATGGCGCAGGCAGCGGGTCCTATTCAAATCACCAATCAATTGACCGTATGGACGAGCGCCAGTCCTATACTGAGAGGCGATTTCACGTTTTACGGCGATAATTTGGGGCTGGGCGTATTGCGCCCGCTAACCGTACCCGGCTTTTTGTCGGAAGGCTCTTTCCACGACTATCCGCCGGAAACGCACCGGTTGTGCAACGACGACTATTGCAAGCTGGAAGCATACAGTTTCTACCGGTTTTACCATGCCTATTTTAACCGCGATATACCGGACAAGGGCGTTATCGGCGGGTTTGTAAAGAGCGAAAACGAACGGGTAACCTCGCTCAATGAACCTAATTTTAAGTACGTAGCCGGCAGCCATGACCAGTACCTGCCGCTGAACAGTGCGACGGTTGCCCTTTATGACGCTACCGGCGTGACCAAATTAAGCGAGTATACTACGGATACATGGTACAACGGTATCTTTGCGTTTTACGATTTAGCTCCGGGAAGTTATAAAGTAACCGTTACGCCTGCCGGCAGCGACTACGATCCCAAAACAGTAGATGTAACGGTAGAAGCCGGAAAGCCGGCGTATGCAAAGGTCTTTGTCAAGAATAAAAACCTGTCGGATGATGGAACGGCATACGTTGATTATCCGGATCCGGTGCAAGACGCCGGTATCACGGCAGTGGGACAGTACGATTTTGAAGAAACGCTGGGCAACCATAATCCTGACTGGTTACAGGGCGCAACCATTAAACGGGTGTTGTACCGCAAGGAAAAACTCTATGTCCTCACCACCGAACCTAAAATACTCGTGGTAGACGCCGCCACCGGCGCGAAGATAAAAGAACTGGACTTGACGGGCGTCACAGGCGGCTCGCCGGTGTTAAGCGATATTGCTTTCACGGC
>JAITKG010000123.1 GCA_031278495.1 Prevotellaceae bacterium
GTAAATCCATAAATCCCCTTTACTTTTGCCTGAGAATAATGGTAAAGCAGGCGCCGCCCCAAGCGGAACGGGTATAAGTAATGCTTCCGCCTTCCTGTTCGATGATTTTTTTGCTTATGGCAAGCCCCAGCCCGCTGCCGCTGCCTTTGGTTGTAAAGTTCGGCGTAAACAACTGTCCCTGCAAACGCTCGTCTACGCCGCTGCCGTTGTCTTCCACAGCGATAGCGTAGCCGCCGTCCTGTTCCGACAGGGTGACGGCAACGCGTCCATCCGGCTGCGTTTGCACCGCCTGCACGGCATTAGTGAGCAAATTCACCAGCACGCGCGATAACTGGTCGGCATGCCCGCTCACAGTCGCTTTTTCCACGTTCAAACGCCATTCCAAACGGATTTTTTCATATCCGGCAAATAACGGCTTCAGGTCGTCCAACAAGGCATTCAGCGATACTTCTTCCGGGTTGCCCTCCGGAGCTTTGGCAAAGTTGGAAAATTCCGATGCGGTTTTCGCCAATGTATTTATCTGCTCCAAAAGAGCGGCTGCCAACGCATCGAAACGGGCTTGCCATGCCGGCGCATTTTCTTTTTTCAAGCGTATCAGATGTTGTATGCTCAGGCGCATGGGCGTCAGGGGATTTTTTATTTCATGCGCAATCTGCCGCGCCATTTCGCGCCATGCGCTTTCGCGTTCGCCCTGCGCCAGTTTGCGGGCGCTTTCTTCCAATGCGTCCACCATCTGGTTGTAGGCGCGGATTAAATCGCCCAGTTCATCTTTTTCGGGATAGGCGATGTGTTCCATTTTTTTCGTTACATCCAATGCCTGCATGTTGCGCCGCACGATTTGCAACGGGCGCAGCAGGCGGTTGGTTAACGCCGTTCCCAACAGCAGGGCGGCAACCAATGCCAAAAGATAGACGTTGATAATTGCCGTAATAATCGCCGACGCGGTGCGAATATCCTGCATCCGCTTGGAAAAATACGGGATATTCACATAAGCGGTTACTTTCCCCTGTAGATTATGATATGCCGCATACACCGAATAAAACGGCAAGTTGCCTATCTGTTCCTTATGCACAAAATGCGCTGTTTTCCCAGCGGACAATGCCTCGAACGCCGCCCGGTGCATGCGGAGGCTCTGCAACTGTTTTTCGAATACTTCCGGTCGCGAAGTGGTTACCAGCCGCCCGCCGAGATCATATACATTTATATCTACCTGCATGCTGTTGGAGAGTTGCGCCAGTTCCCCGTCCAACGCCCATAAATTCGCGTCATAAATAGCGGGGGCGGCGTTCAGCAGGTAATCTAATTGCGTTAAAACGGTTTGCATCCTGTCGCTCATCTGCGCCATAGCGTTTTCGTGGAAACGGTGGATATTGTAAAGCACCGTGCCTACTGCCGTGCAAAGGATAGAAAGCCCAAACGACGCCATCAATAATACGGCAATCTTGCGGCGGAAGGTGTTTCCCGGAAACCGCCAATGTAAAGGTATTCCCGCAACCGCCAATAAAACCGCCAAGCCGGACGCAAAAACAAAAAACAGGTAAGAAAACAAAATCAACACGTCCCAGAAAGTACGCGCCGCACGGCTGATAACTACCGTATAGCGCGCATCGGGATGAAAGAGGAAATGCGCCTGCCCGTTGGCAATAATTTTAGTTTTTCCGGAAAAATCCGCCGGCTGTTCATAGGGATAGCGAATCGTTCCACCGGCGGCGATTAAACGGTCGCCGGCATATTTAGCGTAGGAATAACCGGCAGGCAGTTGGGTCTTGCCTGCGCTGTTTTTATTCAGCAACAGTTCGGGATAGCCCGTTCCTCCCGACAATAATTTGGAATCTATTTCCAAAAAGACATTCGTTTCGTTCCCTTTGCCGTCGGGGTAATGCAGTTGCCCAAGGTAACTGTTGCGACCGTTATCATTCGACAGGTAATAGAAAACCGCGCCCAAGCGCACGCCGTATTTTTCGATTTCTTTTGCAAAAAATTCCCGGCAGCCAATCTCTCCCTCCTCCCCTTCTACCTGCAATGCGGCGTCATGCGGGCAAATGGTTAATTGCAAATCGTAATTTTGCATGTATCCATGAAAATACCGTTGCCGGAGGTACTGATGCACCACGTCCGCCGGCGTCAGTTGTTTGATATGTCCCGCCAGCGTAGTATCTTCTGCAAGTCCGGCAGCCATTTCACTTAAAAAAAATTCGGCGGCAGGGTCATGTTCCGGCGTTAATTTATCCGCCCATGCCCCAGCTTGCAAACGCTCTTTCTGCTGTCCGTAAATGTCCAGTGTTAGCAAAGTATACAGCGCAGCGGACAGGATAAAAACAAAGAGGTAACCGCGCGGTTTGAACGGGTATTTTTTTGCAAGAAAATGGTGCAGGCACAGGTACAGCAAGAGGAACAGCGTGGCGAAAAGCAGGGCGACAACGCCATAGGCAATAAATGTATAGGGCGTCAACCGGTCTAATTGTTGAAGGTGCAACGGAATGGTGGCATTGATGATTAACGACCGCCAAGCGTAATGTATAAAGCAGCCGGTACCGGCAACGGCTATCCATCCCGCTACCGTTGCCCAGCGCGGATTTCCAGCGGAAAAGGATTTGGACTTTTTATATTGCCGCACGAGCATCACCACTATGAAAAAGAGGAATAAGGCGTGCAACAAAAGGCTTCCCAACGAAGGTATCAACCACGAATCGGCATACAGGGAAGGGCGAAAGAGGGTGAAACTGCTATTGTACAGGCAGGTTTTCCCAAGCATGATGCCGCCACGCAACACGCACAGAAGCGCTATCGCCGCTATGCACGCCCAAGGGGCGGCAAAATAATGTTGCGCTAAAAACAAGCCGGCAACTATCAGCGCAATCGCCAACCAGCGGTAAAACAAATTTCCGGAAGTATTATTCCCTTCCTTAAAAACCAGCGTAAACAAAGGCTTTCCGGTGGCTGCCGAAAGGATATGCCGGTCGCCGGCATGGACGGGCAACACCTCGCTGACGCCGGCAGCCGCTAAAAACGGCGCAACTTGCGGTTGCAGGAAATCATTCTCATAAGAATAGCCGCGCTTGATTAAAACTGCCGCTACTGTCCGCACGGAGTCGCGTTCACAGGCTTGCGCTACATACCAGCTATGCCCCAATTGCACAAATTCCGGCAAGGTATCAATGGCGAGCAATTCGCTTTCGGCAGCGGCGACGTCGCCGGCTGTCCACGACTGTAATTGCCCGTTGATAAAACAAAAGGCGGAAACAGCGCGGTCATCAATAACAAAAGGCGATTGCGTACACAGTTGTTCAGCGGCTAATTTGGCTGTTTGCTGCTTTTCGAACAATTGTTTTTCGCATTTCCGTACGGCAGACGAATAAAACCGGGCGGTTGAATAATTTGTCAGCGAATAGCCGAAAACCGCCGCCGCCGCCGCAAAACACAGCAAGGAAAATATTCCGGTAAGTTGGTTCTTTTTCATATTTGTTCAGGCGTAAAGAGTAAATGGTAAAGCAATCATTCGCATCGCTCCGGATATTCCGCGTCTCATTTTTTCCCCACAAAGCCACAAAGGACACAAAGGAAATGCGCCTTATGCATCCCGCTTCACTTATGATGATACGGTTCTCCTTTAATAATCGTAAACGCACGATATAACTGTTCCGTAAAAATCAGCCGCACCATTTGGTGCGGGAACGTCAGCCGCGAAAGTGAAACTTTCCCCGTAGCCTTGCGGTATGCCTCTTCCGAAAACCCGTAGGCGCCGCCAATGGCAAATACCAACGATTTGACGCTGTACAGCATTTTTTGCCGGATAAACGCCGCCATTTCTTCCGATGAAAAAACCGTTCCGTTTTCATCCAATAAAAACAATTCATCCGTTTCGGATAACTGCGACAACAAACTTTTTCCTTCCTGTTGTTTCAATTGTTCCACCGGTAATGATTTTGCATTCCTTGCGTCCGGCAATTCCTTGCGCATATAATTCACATAACGCTGCAACCGTTTTTCATATATTTCCAAGCCTTCCTGCAAATACGCATCAACGGTTTTTCCTATGGCAACCAACGTTATTTTCATAGTTTCTCGATGCTGTAACCGGGCGTGTAGCGTATCAAACACGATTCCACATTGACCAAACCGTTAGCGGAATTTCCATTATATTTAAACCGGTATTTCGTTTGCAACAATTGCGGGTTATAGGCAGGTAAATAATCTTCAAAATTTTTCCCATAGCGCATGATTGCCCGGAGGAAATAATTAAACATGTCGTAGCCTTGAAAAGCGTACTGGGACGGGTCGGTTTTATATTTTTCATAAAACTCGGTTACAAATTTTTGCACCTGTTCGGCAGAATAATCTATGAAAAACGGCGCTACCAAATGCAAATTCAATGTGTGCAGGTATTTTATATCCACCGTTTCAAAATTGCGCCAGCGTTCCGTGCCATACAACGTAATGTTATAGCGGTTACGAAAGGTAAACAGGTATAAATTCGCCGCAATATCGGAAACCAGCGCATCATCGTGGGAGGCGACCAGCACACAATTCATTTTGTCTTCCACTAATAATTTTTCCAGTGTATCCCGCACGGCAACGCCTCTCACTACTTGGTGCGCAAGCATTTTTACGCTGTCCATTCCTGCTCCCAACAAATGTTTATACTCTTGCACCAGCAACGTATCCCTGCCGTCTTCATGGTATACCATGATAATATTTGCCTGTTTTTGCGCAAGCACATGGTCGATCAATTTCTTCTGCCGGCAGTAAGCAGGCGGGCTTATTTGCCATACATACGGATTCCCAACGGTCAACGCTTCCGTATGAGGATCCAGCGGCGACACTATTTTAATGCGGTGTTCTTTGGCTAACTGCGCCACCGGCTTAAAATTGTCGGCATAGACCGGTCCAATGATAATATCCTGCTGCTGCAAAACGCCCTGTTGCAACAAGGCTTCCACATCTTTGTCATAAAAACTGTCGTACACCGAAAGTTCCAACGACAATCCTTCCCGCTTTAAGTTTTCAATAGCCAGCAACGCACCTTCGTAGAACGAAAAAAAGTTCTCCGGGCTTTTTGACCTTGTCGTCAAGGAATCGTCCATATCGCGCAATAGCGGCAGCAACAAAGCCGCTTTAACAGTTCCCCGAAACGGTTGTTCCGGCAATCCGGCAGGAGCGGCTTTCAAATCCTGATAAACCGGCGTTTCCACAAGCGTATGCAATTGCAGCACCGCCCCGGTTTGCAGTTCTTCATTTACAAAAGCGTTGGAATTTAGCCGGCGCAGTTCCTGCACAGTGGTATGGTATCTTTTGGCAATCCCCCACAGGGTTTCGTGGGGTTGTACCGTATGGTATAACGACGTATCCTCATAAAATTCTTCCTGCATTCCCGTATCGCTACGGGCGGAAACCGTATCAGGCATGGCGACCGTTACCTTTTTTTCCGTTGTCGGAGGTATTTGCAACAGCGTTCCGGGTTGCAGTTTCCCTTTAAAAAACGCATCCGGGTTCAGTTGCTGTAGCGTGGCTGCCGGCACTTCGTACTTGCCGGCGATATCTGACAATGTTTCGCCGGGTTTCACCAAATGATACGCCGGCCGTTCCGGCTTTACGGCAACCGGTTCTTCCGCCGGCGTTCCGGATGCAGGCGCAGGAGGCGTTACTTCCTGCCGGGAAGCAGTAGCCGCAGGACGGACGGACGGCGCAGGCGGATCTGAAGCAGATACCGGTATCCTGATACTTTGCCCTTCTTTTAATCCGCCGGAAAGGTCGGGATTATTTTCCGTGAGTTGTTCTATGGTTACCCCGTATGCCTTGCTTAACGAATAAAGCGTTTGCCCTTTTTGTACCACATGGATGTAATACACTTTTCCATTGATACGGGTTTTCTCCGTAGATTTTTGCACAGGAACCTGCGCATGGGAAACCGCACAAAACGCCGCCAGTAAAAGCGTACAAATTATTTTCGATGACTTTTTCATCTGAAAGGAATATTAAATTTTATTACAGCAACCGCGCCAATAAATTAGATACGTTCATTTCTATTCGTTCGTAAATATCGCCGGTATAAGGCGTACGAACGAACGGTAAACCGGTTATTTTTTCATACAATTCCACGTAACGGCCGGTAATGCCGGCAACAATTTCTTCGGTCATGGGTGGCGTCTGTTGTCCGGCTTTCCCGCTGAAACCGTTTGCCATCAACCATTCGCGGACGAACTCTTTGGACAGTTGTTTTTGCGGTTCGTCTTTCGCCAACCGTTCGGCATAGCCTTCCGCATAGAAATAGCGCGATGAATCGGGCGTGTGGATTTCATCAATCAAATAAATTTTCCCGTCTTTCTTTCCAAATTCATATTTCGTATCGACTAACAGCAAACCCTGCCGTGCCGCTATTTCTGTGCCGCGTTGAAACAATGCCAACGCATATTTTTCCAATTGCGCATATTCCTCTTTACTGGCGATGCCCCGCGAAATAATTTGTTCGCGTGAAATATCTTCATCGTGCAAACCTTGCTCTGCTTTGGTCGTAGGCGTGACGACAGGTTGCGGGAACGCCTGATGTTCCTTCATGCCGCCGGGCAGCGGCACGCCGCAGATTTCGCGCGCGCCCTCCCGGTAAGCGCGCCACGCACTGCCGCTGAGGTAGCCGCGTACAATCATTTCCACAGCAAACGGCTCGCATCGATGCCCGACCGTCGCCATCGGGTCTGGCGAGGCAATGCGCCAGTTGGGAACAATGTCCTCCGTCGCCGCCAAAAACTTTGCGGCAATTTGGTTCAACAGTTGCCCCTTGTAAGGAATGCCTTCCGGCAAGACCACATCAAAAGCGGAAATACGGTCGGTTACAATCATCACCAAATATTTGTCGTCGATAGTATATACATCGCGCACCTTGCCCACATATTTGGCGGTCTGTTTCGGAAAATGGAAATTAGTTGCTGTGATTGCTTTCATTTATTTTATGTTGATTTGTTTTATTACCCACAGGTAAACGCAGATTATACGGATGTTTTTCCCATTAAGTCACAAAGGGCGCAAAGAAAATATGTTCATTCCTCTTCCGGCGCCGGCACTTTTAGTTCTTAACTCTTAGTTCTAAAAGGCGTGTACAAAAATACAAAAAATAATTCAATCCGGCGATTTCTGCCATGAAATAACTAAACGCTTAAATGACTGGATTTACAAAAAAATTTTTACCTTTGTGATAATTTTATGCTCGTTGAAATATAATCTAAAGCGTTAGTTTTACTTCCTGTTCTTGAATTTAGCCATTTTAGAACTCCCGGGAATAAAGTAGCGCTCACGAGTACTCGTGAGCTTTATTTATTTGGGAGTCAGGTCGGCTAAAACCTCAAGAACAGATAAAAAAAGTTCACGATTTTTTTGTTTGTATTTCCGGGAGCGCATTTAAAAA
>JAITKG010000144.1 GCA_031278495.1 Prevotellaceae bacterium
TAATCACCTAATCTCTTGTGATAATTTTCAATGTCTGGTTACTGGTGGTTTTTTCGCAATACCAGCAAGTAAGCAGGATGCCGTCGCCGGAAGACTGTGCGGAAAAGCGCGTTTCAACCGGCTGGTGGTTGGTTATGCAATGCGGGTTTACGCATTTGGCGATGCCGGTAATGATTTCGGGAATGGTTACGCTGCGTTTTTCCACCACCTTGTAGTTCCGGATAATATTCAGCTTCGCTTGCGGCGCAATGAGTGCAATACGGTTAATGTCGTCGTCTTCAAAAAAGCGGTCGGCAATCTTGATGATGGCTTTGTTGCCTAATTTTTTACTTTCCAAATTCATCCCGAATGTAATTTGGTTGGTATAATTTTCCAATCCCAGTATTTCAATTACCTTGAAAAGCTGCATTGAGGGCACATGGTCGATTACCGTTCCGTCCTTGATTGCCGTTACTTTGAATTCCTTTTCGTCTGTCATAATTTTCAGGTATTAACGGGCGTTTAACAAATAAGCGATAATAGCCATGCGCGTAAACACGCCGTTGCGCGCCTGCTCGAAGTAGTAAGCGTGCGGCGTATCGTCCACGCCGGCGTCTATTTCATTCACGCGCGGCAGCGGGTGCAGGATTTTCATGGTTGGTTTCGCCTTCGCCAGCATGGATTTTTTTAACGAATAACTGTTTTTTACTTTCTCATATTCTATCGGGTCCTGGAAGCGTTCCTGCTGCACCCGTGTCATGTAAAGGATATCCGCATCGCCGATATTATTGTTTAAATCCGTATGCTCTTCAAAGGGCAAGCCTTTTTGGCGGAGGTAAGCTTTATATTCAGCGGGCATCTGTAATTCCGGCGGCGCAATGAATTTGAACCGGGCGTCGAACAGCGACAGGGCTTGCAGCAGCGAATGCACCGTACGCCCGTATTTCAAATCGCCGACCATCGTGATACGGATATCATCCAGCCTGCCCTGCGTTTTCCGGATAGAATACAAATCCAGCAATGTTTGCGAGGGATGCTGGTTGGCGCCGTCGCCGGCATTGATGACCGGCACGTTGGCGACTTCCGCAGCATAACGCGCGCTCCCTTCAAGCGGATGCCGCATGACAATCAGGTCAACATAATTGGCGACCATTTTAATGGTATCTTTCAATGTTTCGCCTTTACTGACGCTGGTATTTTTTGCATCCGAAAACCCGACCACACGCGCCCCCAAACGGTTGGCGGCTGTTTCAAAACTCAGCCGCGTGCGTGTAGACGGCTCAAAAAAGATGGACGCTATTACCTTTCCTGCCAGTAAAGTCTGGCAGGGGTTTTTTTCAAATTCCGCCGCGCACTGCAATACATACAGCATTTCATCTTTGGAAAAATCGTGAATGGATATCAGGCTTTTCATTTTTCTAATTTATAATGTGATATTAGGTGATTAAGTGATTAGGTGATTAGGTAGCTAACGCTTGCCGTACTTAATTTCTTAATCTCTTAATCCCTTAGTCCCTTAATTTCTTAATCTCTTAATCACCTAATCTCTTAATCCCTTAGTCATAATTCCCAACTTTCCTGCTTCCTGCAAGAACTTTTCTTTCTTCCGCAGCGGCACTGCCACTTCAAAGGCGCATTCCGTGTCGCATTGCCGCATGCAGATTTCAGCCTGTTCTTCTTTCAGCAGTTTCATCATGGCGCTCATGTGGCGGTAGGGAAAAGTAACCGTGAAAATTTCCTGCACTGCCTTTTCCACTACCTGCGCATTGTCCAGCGCATCTGCCGCCGCGCTGCGGTAAGCGTTTATCAAGCCGGGAACGCCTAACAGCGTGCCGCCGAAATAACGCGCCACCACTACTAACACGTTGGTCAATTCCCGCGACAACAGTTGCCCGAGTATCGGTTTGCCGCCGGTTGACGACGGTTCGCCGTCGTCGCTGGCGCGCCACTGTTCGCCGCCTGCTCCCATGCGGTAAGCGAAGCAATGATGCCGTGCATCAAAGTATTCTTTCTTTATTTTCCGCACCTGTTCTTTTGCCTGCTCCTCCGCCTCTACCGGAAAAGCAAAGGACAGGAACTTACTCCCTTTGTCCTTAAAAACGCCGGTAGCAGCGGCAGCAATTGTTTTATAGTCGTAAGCCATGTTTCAGTGGTAAGGCGTAAAGTGTAAGTCATAAGTTGCAACAAGCATCGTGGCGTCAGCGTAAATCTTTCTTAATTCCTTATTCTTCCTGTATTGCGTACCATTGCTTCATCGCGTGCAATATACCGCGCGGCAATGACGGTAAATAGAACGGCTGCCAGCGGGAATACGGCGGATATGGAAAACGCCGCTTCCAGCGTAAAAAAATAACAGGCTATCCATCCCTGAAAGCCTGTCAAAACAATACTGTTAAAAATACATAAACGAATTTGCCATGTCCGCCGCCGGTATAAAAACAGCGTTCCCAACGACGTTGCGACGGAAAGGATTAACAAAATCAACAGACCGGCGGAATCGCTATAATCCCGCGCCCCGACAGGCGTTTCGCACATTGGGATAAAAAAAAGCGACGCCAGCAGCCCGCATGTAAACAGTAAATAAAGGGTTTGAATGCGTTGTAACATAAGCGTAGCGTTACAGGTTTCAGGCAACAAAGATACGATTTTTTCGACGGATAGCAAAATACGATTGCCGCCGCCGGTTATGGAACGGAAAACAAAATGGTTTGCCCTTACCGGAACAC
>JAITKG010000146.1 GCA_031278495.1 Prevotellaceae bacterium
GTGATTAAGTGATTAGGTGATTAGGAGGCTGCCGCGTCAGCCAATGTGAAAGAAGCCCCCTAACCCCCGAAGGGATTTACAGATTTACGGATTGACAGATTTACGGATTTACAGATTTACGGATTTACAGATTGAGGCTGGCGCCGGCTAATGTGCTAATGTGACTAATGTGCTAATGTGACTAATTGAGGCTGACGCGGCGGCTGATGTGAAAATGTGGAGATGTGAAAATGTGGCTGGCGCGGCAGCCTCCTAATCACCCAATCACTTAATCACTTAATCACCTAATCGCTGTTTTCCACTTTCAACTAAGTAAGCGCTGAGGTGGTCTAATTCAAAGTTTGTGATAAAGGTATAGCGTCCGGCATTAGCCGCCTGCCCGCGCATGATGCAGACAGCCGCCGAGTGGATAAAATCATCGCCGGTTTGCGCATCAAGCAGCAGGAGGTAACCCATTATAATGTGCCCCGCCATCTCTACTAACCGGCGGGCATGGAAGTCGACGTATTCATTGTCGTTTTTTTCTTTCACAAACTGTACGGCATGTTCGTACTGCCCGGTCATAGCTATAAGCAGCTTGCGCAGGTGTTCATGCTCGGCTTTCACGGGCAGGGCTTCATAAGCGCGTATTTTTTGCAGGTAAGCGCCGGTAAGCACGCCGCGGATAGCCGCCACCACCTGCAATTGCGAAGTGCCTTCATAAATCGTGAGGATGCGGGCGTCGCGGTACATCCGTTCTACGGGGTATTCTTTCATAAAGCCGGAGCCGCCGTGTATCTGGAGAGCGTCATAGGCATTCTGGTTGGCATATTCGCTGGCAAACAGTTTCAGCAATGGCGTATAAACGTCCGCCAGTTTTTGGTATTCTTTCTGTTCGGTGCGTTCTTCGGGGGTCAGTTTGCGTTCTTCGGCGAGCAGGTTATAGGCTTTGTACAGGTCTACGAAGCGCGATGTTTCATAGAGCAACGCCCGCGACGCCTGTAGTTTCGCTTTAATCACGCCCAACAGTTCATACACGGCAGGAAAATGGATAATCGTTTTGCCGAACTGCACCCGTTCATGGGCATATTTCAATGCCTCGCGGTAGACGGCTTCCGACAATCCTACCGATTGTGCGCCCACGCCCAACCGCGCGCCGTTCATTAAGGACATCACATATTTTATCAGCCCCATTCTGCGTTCGCCGACTAATTTTGCCGGCGCGTCGCGGAATACCAGTTCGCAGGTCGGCGAGCCTTTGATGCCTAATTTATTTTCAATCCGGCGCACGGTTACGCCGCCGCTGGCTTTGTCATATACGAAGTAGGACAATCCGCGCCCGTCGGTAGAGCCTTCCTCAGAGCGCGCCAGCACTAACTTGATTTGCGCGTCGCCGTTGGTGATAAAGCGTTTTACGCCGTTGAGCAGCCACACGCCTTTTTCTTCGTTCCACGCGGCTTTGAGCATCACCGCTTGCAGGTCGCTGCCGGCGTCGGGTTCGGTCAAGTCCATAGAGCAGGTGTCGCCTTTGTTGATACGCGGCAGGAACTGTTCTTTAATTTCTTTCGAGGCAAATTCATGAATGGTTTCGGCGCAATCCTGCAAGCCCCAGATATTGGCAAACCCGGCGTCGGCGCGCGATACCAGTTCCGCCGCCATTACGTAAGGCGCCATTGAAAAATTCAACCCGCCATATTCGCGCGGCAATGACAGTCCATAGACGCCGGCCTGCGTCAGCGCATCATGGTTTTGTTGCGTGCCGGCGGCATATTTCACCCGTCCGTCGATGACTTGCGGTCCTTCGTGATCAACGCTTTCAGCATTCGGCGCAATGATGTTGGCGCAAATGTCGCCAATCACTTCCAATACCTTGTCGTAGCTGTCCAACGCATCGTCGGTATCTGCCGGCGCGTAGTCATACTTGCCTTTGTCGGCAAAATTTTTCTCTTTTAATTCTACAATCTTCCGCATCAACGGATGTTGCAGTTGGAACCGGAGGTCTTTGTTGTCTGTGTAAAAGTTCATTTTTTGTTGCAGTTAAAAGTAGTTAATGGAGTAGCAAGGGTATTATGCGCCGGCAGGCTTTCGTTGTTTCGCGGGCATTTGAATGTTTATTATAACCATTACAACCCCCTTTACTTGCTGTTCTCTTTGTAGCTTTTAATCATTTTCGGGATTACTTCGTTCAGGTCGCCCACAATAGTATAGTCGGCAATCTGGTTGATGGGGGCGGCGGCGTCGGTATTGATGGAAATCACCATCGCCGACTGGTCCATCCCTGCCGTATGCTGGATCTGCCCCGAAATACCGCAAGCAATATACAGTTTCGGACGGACGGTAACGCCTGTTTGCCCGACTTGCCGCGCATGGTCGGCAAAGCCCGCATCGACTGCGGCGCGCGACGCGCCTACTTCCCCGCCCAATACGGACGCCAAATCAAACAGCAACCTGAAATTATCCTTGCTGCCCACGCCGTAGCCGCCGGAAACGATAATGCCTGCGCCTTTAATATCTACCTTGCGTTCTTCGATGTGGCGTTCGAGGATTTCCACTACAAAATCCGCATCAGAAAGGTATTGCGCCACGTTCACCTTTCTTACTTCTGCGGCTTGGGGCGCGCTTACCGGTTCTTTCTTCATCACGCCTTCGCGCACGGTAGCCATCTGCGGGCGGTGTTCGGGGTTAATAATCGTGGCAATGATATTGCCGCCAAAAGCCGGACGAATCTGGTAGAGCAGGTTTTTGTATGTATTGCCTTTGTTATCGCTGTGGTCGCCGATTTCAAGGCTGGTGCAGTCGGCGGTCAGTCCGCTTTTGAGCGCGCTGGACACGCGCGGCGCAAGGTCGCGACCTATGCTGGTCGCCCCAAACAGGACTATCTGCGGCTGTTCCGCTTTGATTACGCCGGTAGTGATAGCGGCGTGCGGCAAGGTGCGGAACGGCGACAAACGGGCGTCGTCGGCAAGGTGCGCAATATGGACGCCGTAGTGCGCCAGTTCCTTTTCTATGTCAGCCAGTTTTTCCCCGATAACCAGCGCTTCGAGCTGGCAGCCCAATTGTGCCGCCAGTCCGCGCCCTTTGGTGAGTAATTCAAGGCTTACGTCGGCAATCTTGCCGTCTTCAAGTTCGCAATAAACTAAAATATTATTCATTCTATGCAGTGATTAAGTGATTCGGCGATTAAGTAATCCGGTAGGTAAAGATTTATTTTAATTCATGACTCATCATGCCCGGTTAACCAATGGTATGGTTCTCCATCAGCTCTTTTATCAAGGTATCCACGTCGGAGGCGGCGAGGCGTTTTGATTCTTTCGCCTGAAACACGATGTTTTCAATCTTCTTCACTTTGGTTGGCGAGCCGGACAGGCCGAATTGGGATTCATCCCCGCCCACGTCGGTTACGCCCCATTCGGTGATGCGCAAATAACCGGGCAGGTGGCTGTCGTAAGCATCATTGCCGGTTTCCTGCAGTTCGGACAAGGTTTTTGCGTGCTTGTACTTCATCAGTTGTTTCGCATGGCGCGACCGGCAGGCGGGCGCCGACCCGTGTACGGTAACCACCAGCGGCAGCGGCGCCGAAACTGTTTCCACGCCCCGTTCGAGGCGGCGTTTGATTTGCAGTTTGCAGCCGTCGTAAGAAAGGATTTCTTCGGCATACGTTACCTGCGGCCAGTGCAGTTTTTCGGCTACCTGCGGGCCTACCTGCGCCGTGTCGCCGTCGATAGCCTGCCGCCCTGCGATAATAAGGTCGGGATTCATTTTGCGGATAGCCTGCGCCAACGCATAGGACGTTGCCAGCGTATCAGCGCCGGCAAACTTGCGGTCGGTCAGCAGCACGCCGCCGTCCGCTCCTCGGAACAGGCCTTCGCGGATGACGTCGGCGGCGCGTCCCGGACCCATAGTTAGCAGTTCAATGGTGGCGCCGGGTATCCGGTCTTTGAGGCGCAATGCCTGTTCCAGTGCATTCAGGTCTTCGGGATTAAAAATCGCAGGAAGGGCGGCGCGGTTCACCGTTCCGTCTTCTTTCATGGCGTTTTTCCCTACATTGCGCGTGTCCGGCACTTGCTTTGCCAGCACTACAATTTTGAGTGGTTTCATATTTCTTAATTGCGGGTTTCTACTTACCGGTTTGTTCATGCCTGCGCCGTATTATTCCCAAACGCCAGCGGAATAGTCATAGGGCTTTCATTGGTTTTAACCTTCCCGTGCGTGGATTCATATTTTGAAATATTATCCTGTAATGCGCCGAGCAGCCTTTTGGCATGTTCGGGCGTAAGGAGGATACGGCTTTTCACCTGCGCTTTGGGCATGCCCGGCAGGATACACACAAAGTCCAGTATAAACTCGCTTTGCGAATGCGCGATAACGGCAAAGTTTGCATACGTTCCCTGCGCTACCTCTTCTTTTAATTCGATGTTGATTTCTTTCTGCTGTTCCATGATACGTTTGTTTTAGATGGCAAATATAAGAAAAATTTACGGATTGCGGATTACCGCAGCCGCCGCGCCTGTTCTTCGGGGTCAAGTCCTGTGGATCATCGTGGCGCCGGCCTGCGCTGCCGGCAGCACCAGCACATCGGCAATATTCACGTGCGGCGGGCGGTTAACCATGTAGGCAATGACGTCGGCAATATCGGCGGCTTCCAGCGGATGGAAACCTTCATACACGGCGTCGGCGCGCTTCCGGTCGCCCTTGAAGCGCACGAGGGAAAATTCCGTTTCCACTGCTCCGGGCGCTACCTGCGACACCCGGATACCATAAGGCAAAAATTCCATCCGCATACTTTTTGTGAGCGCGTCAACGGCGTGCTTCGTGGCGCAATATACGTTGCCGCCGGCATATACTTCGCGCCCGGCAATAGAACCAACGTTTATGATATGCCCTTTGCGGCGGGCTATCATCAAAGGCGCAATGGCTTTGGTAACATAGAGCAGTCCTTTGATATTGGTATCAATCATGCGTTGCCAGTCGTCCGGCTGCCCGCCGTCCAGCGGCTCCAGACCGGCAGCCAGTCCGGCATTATTGACGAGGACATCAATATCCTGCCAAGTCACGGGCAGGCTGCCCAAGATTTTCCCGGTTTGCCCGAAGTCGCATACATCAAAGCACAGCGGCAATACTTCCGCCGGATAAGCGTTTTTAAGGTATCCGGAAAATTCCAGCAGGCGGTCTTTGCGGCGGCCGGTAATAATAATGTTATAACCTTCGGCTGCTAAACGTTCCGCTGTAGCTCTCCCAATGCCCGACGTTGCGCCGGTAATAAGCGCTGTTTTCATAAATATGAATTATGCATTATGAGTGCGTCAGCCACTAACCGTTAATAATTAAAAATAACTTCTTTTTCAATCCCGGATTGCAGGCTGTTGGCTACAGGGCATTGGCGGGGCACGGCTTCGATGATGCGGCGTTCCTTATCGGAATAGTTATTGTGCGGCATGTTGATGACTACTTTTATTTTCGCCACGCGGCGCGGATTTTCCGCCATGATTTTTGTTGTTTCGGCGCTGATACCGTCAATCGAGAAACCGTGCGTTTCGGCGGCAATGCCCATAATCGTAAAAATACAGCTGGTGTAAGAAGCCGTAAAAATATCGGTGGGGGAAATAAACTCGCCTTTGCCGTGATTGTCGAGCGGCGCGTCGGTAATGATTTTCTGGCCGGACTGCAAATGTTCTATTTCTGTCCGTAAATTCCCGAGATACGTTGTTTTAATTGTTGCCATAGTATGATTATCTATTATTAAGTTTCTAATTTAAAAATTCAAAGATTTAAAAATTTAAAGATTTAAGGCGAAGATACAATTTTTTTATGATATAAAACCGGATGATGGACGGACGGGGGCATTTCAAGTGGAAAGTTGGACGCCATGCCTAACGAAATGACAGGTTATTTAATCGACATGATAATGGGAATGCGGGTCGGTATCGGGCCATGTAAAGCTCTCAAAACTGATATCCTCATCTATTTGTTCCCAGTGAATGCCGAAAGGCGATTCGCTCCATTCGGCGCGTTGATTGTCGCTGGAATTGCGCAGGCGTGGGAAGAAACACAGCGGTTGGTTATACACTTCTCCATTTACCGTTTTGATAAAACCGGCAGTTCTTTTTGCACCCAGCTTTCAGTTGAGAGTTGAGAGTTGAAAGTTGAGAGTTGAGAGTTGAGAGTTGAAAGTTGCTGGCGCGCCAGCATGATTATTCGTTGTTAATTGTTTATTTATAAGTCAGGTATTGGAACGGGCGCTCGGTCAGGCGCTGACCACATGCGCGGTCAGGTATTAGACCACGTGCGCGGT
>JAITKG010000044.1 GCA_031278495.1 Prevotellaceae bacterium
TATAAAAAGTAAACCGTTTTTTTTCATCAGTTTTTCATTTTTATTTTAGCTGACAAAGTTATGGATAGCTTGTCGGGCAAGCAATACCTAATTATTGCGATAATCATAATGATCACTCCTTAGAAATAGGTAGGGTTGTACGAATTGGATAAAAAGAACAGATGAAACGAAGAAAAAAACACAATAGATGAAAAATTATTCGTACCTTTGCATCGAATTCAAGGATTACCTGATATTCATCAGGTACTCTACTAACCAATCCTTTCATTCATAACTTTGTTCACGACCCCTGCCCTTCGGGCGGGGGTTTCCTTTTGGATACGCTACCATGCTTGAAAGATGATGTGAAGATGTGATGGCCAGTCTTCATTATCCACGCTCTGCGCTCAATTAAACAATACCGCCTGTTTATAGCATGGGTGTGAGAATGCTCACGCCGGTGCGGCAATTCATACAGGAGGATGCGGGGCTTCGCCCCGTGCGCCTTACCGCCAACTTTTCACAAAGAGGAAGAGGAGCAGGGCGTAAATTTCCAAACGTCCGAGCAACATTTCGAATGTTAAAACCAGCTTGCCGAGCGCATGAATGCTGTCATAATTCCCGAATGACCCTGTCTCGCCGAAGCCGGGTCCCACATTACCCATACAGGCTGCCGAAGCCGAAAAACTGGTGGACAAATCAACGCCCAAAAGCGACAGCGCTATTGCGCCAAGGAAGACTACTATTATATAAGTGATGATGAATTGCAACACCGTATACACTGTGTCGTTGTCAAGCGTATTGCCTCCTACGCGGGTTGGCACTACGGCATTTGGATGTTGCTGTTTGCGGATATGTCCTCGAATAGACCAAAAAAGAATTTGTATCCGGTCGGCTTTGATACCGCCGGAAGTAGAGCCTGCACAAGCGCACTGGAGCGTGAAATAAATTAGCAGCAATATCGAAAAGGCAGGCCATAACGTAGTGTCGGCGGTGGCGAATCCGCTGGTAGTGCCAATGGACAGTACTTGAAAACTCCCGTAGCGGAAAGCGTCGAAGAGGTTGTCGTAGGTACGGGAAAAGTATAAATTGAGGGACACAAAAACAGCGCCCACGAGCATCGTCGTCAAATAAAAACGCACGGCGGGTGATTTCCACAATGGACGGGCATTGCCGGTAAACGCCATGAACAGTAATCCGAAGTGCATCCCGGAAATAATCATAAAGACGGCTAAAATGAGTTCTATCCATCCGTTGTGAAAGGCGAAAATACTGGCGTCGCGCGTACTGAAGCCGCCGGTAGCAATGGTGCTGAAGGCATGGTTCACGGCGTCGAACCAATCCATGCCGGCAATCATTAACAAGCCGCACAGCAATACCGTCAATCCAATAAACATAATGCAGATAACGCGCGCCGTCTGTTGCACACGGAATTTGAAATTGCCTTTGGACAGGGTGGATATTTCTACTTTTGCCAGGCGTATTTTCAGGTTATGCATGGTAGGCAAGACCAACACCAGCATCACCACTACCCCCAAACCGCCAATCCAGTGCGTTGCTGAACGCCAGAAAAGCAGCCCTTCCGGCAACTGTTCGATATAGTTCAACACGGTGGCGCCGGTGGTGGTATATCCCGACACGCTTTCGAACCATGCGTTGATGAAAGTAAATTCGCCTCCCCAAAACAAATAGGGCAACATGCCGAAAGTGCAGCTCATAATCCATGAAAATGCCAGGATACCTATTCCTTCTTTGGCAGTGAGGTCTTCTACCGGCTTCACAAAGGGCAAGGGAAATCCGCCGGCAATGGCGGTAATGGCGGCGCTTGTAATTAACACCCAAAGTCCTTCGCCCCCCTGCAACAGGGAAATAGCCGCCGCCGCCAGCATAAAGGCAGCGTTCAGCAACAGCACGAAGCCGGTGTAACGTACAATTATAGGAAATCGCATTATTTAACGATGGTTACCACCATCCGGCGGTTTTTCCGGCGACCTTCTTCCGTATTGTTGGAAGCTATCGGTTCCGTGTCGCCCATGCCGATAGTGGTTATCCGGTCGGCGCTGATACCTTTTTGTATTAAATAATTTTTTCCGGCAATAGCGCGGTTTTCCGAAAGTTCTTTTTTGGCGGAAAAGCCGGTGTTATCGGTATGTCCGGTAATGATTACATGCCAATCGGGATGACCTTTCAATAAAGTGCTTAACCGGTCTAACGATGGAGCGGGCGGCGTGAATGTAGCCTTGCCGGTTTCAAAATAGACGTCATTGAAAGCATTGTTTACTATTTTCTGTTCTTCGGATGTCAAGGGAATTTGTTTTTTCGAAGTTGTTTCCGTTGTTTCGTATGTATGCCCTTCGGGGCAACCGAAGTTCCATGCCACGCCGCGCAATTCAGGACATTTATCATCTTTATCCGGCACGCCGTCGCCATCCGTATCGGGGCAACCGCGCATTTCGACCGTCCCTGCATCCATAGGGCAATCATCCAGCTTGTCGATAATCCCGTCTTCGTCCGTGTCGGGGCAACCGTTGTATTCGGGTAATCCCGGTTCATCCGGGCAATTATCTTCCGCATCTATGATACCGTCGTTGTCGCGGTCGGGACAACCGCTCAAACTCAATAATCCCGCTTCGTAGGGGCAACTGTCAATGTCGTCGGGAATACCGTCGCCGTCCGTATCGGGACATCCCTGCGTTCCCCAGCCGCCCCGCCGGTCGGCGCACAAATCAAACGGATCGGATACGCCATCCCTGTCGCCGTCTTTCTTTACGGTTTTCAGGAAGGGGATTTTCACCATTACCGATACGTCCGAAGCTTTGGTAGTATTGGCAGCCAAGTTTGTGAACAGTGTTTGCGAACCTACCCAAAGCGGTCCCAGCCGAAGCATCATGCCTACATTTACATTGCTGTACTGGTCTACCTGTACCGGAATTCCCACGCCAAACCATGTGCGTTCATAACGTGGCGTCAAGGTATAGGCATTGCGGTAAAACGCGCTTCCCGAGCCGCGCGAAAAGCCAACCAAAGCATGAAAATTCACGTAAAGCCCATTCCCTGCATTCCAATCAATGGCGGCATTTAAAGCCATCGGCAATTTCACCGAGTAGTCCGGAGCAGCCGGGACAGTAGTCATGCCGGCAAGCGCCCGTTCATACATATTATCCATTGTCAGGTCGTGAATATCCACCATGCTGTTGCCTGCAAAGTCATAATTATTGTTTGCCGCAGGATATTTCACGCTTGTGCCGAGATCCGACAAGGTTACCGATACTTTGAACAGGTATTTGTCCGGCAAGGGTTTGATTAAGCCGGTTTCGCCGTCCATATCATATTCGTAGCCATCGATGCCGGGACGGTATTCATAGACCAGCCCAACGTCTGCGCCAAACCCAAAAGCATTGCCCATCCTGAAATCCAGATAGCGGACGTTGTTTTCCGAGCGTCCGATTTGCCCGCCGGCATTATTCAGCTTAAAACCGGTGTTATCATAACTTGCCGTGCCGTCCGTAAAATTCATGTAGGACGACGAACCGCCGGCAGTCAATTTCAAAGAAACGCCTATTGACACCGAGTGTACGGCATTCTTCGGCGTAACCATCATGGCATACGAAGCAAACAATTCGGAAAGCGTATGGTATTGCGCATATAAATCATCCAGCGGAATACTGGCGGAATACCTGTTGCGGTAAATAGCGTCCAATAATTCCGCCGAAGCGTTGCCAATACTTCCGAAAGCGCGCGTGCGGAAACCAACGCTGACCGACTGGCGGGAAGTTATCCCTATCATGGCATGCAACAAATCGAGCTGCATGTAAGACGTAAGGTTATTTTTTTCCTGTAAGGAATAGGTATATTTATCCGGGTCAAAAGAAAACAGGTTGCCTGCATAGTTGCCGGCGATGCCTAAATAAAATCCGGCTGGCATAATATCTATAGTGTAACGGCTATCGACGATAGACGCCGGTTGTACGCCCAGCCCCGATACGCCGCTGTAAGGGCTGGTCGCAAAAGAACTGTACTGTGCAAAAACCGTTGTGCCTGCGAGAAATAAACAAGCTATAAGAAGTAAATGTCGTATCTTTTTCATATTATCCAATGTCTTCTGAAAACATCTATTGATCGGCAAATATACAATTTTTTTTGTACATTTGTACACATTCTCAAAAATAAAGGTTATAAAATTATGAACTATAAACTAAATGCGCGTTTTTTCGTCCGCCGTTTGCCTTTTTTGCTGCTTTTATTGTCCGGCGTAGCGGTTTCTTGCGAGCAGGTAGATTTCCTCAGCAATGCCGCTGAGGTAACCGCTGTGTCCATTGAACGCTATGAGCCGTCATCCGTCCGGTTGGGAACGCCTGCCAATGTGGGCGACCATACGGTGGCTATTCCCCTGCTATATGGGAAGTATGATTTCCCGTTGCATCTCCAGCTCTCTATCGAAGTTTCCAAAGATGTGGTGAAAATATTGTCGAGGCAGGGCGGCATATTTAATCCCGGCGAGGTGGTTTTTGAGACGCTCGACGACGTGGTGGAATTTGACGTGGTCGCCGCCAGCGGTAAAGTCAAGCGTTGGCAACTGCGCCTGTTGGAAAATATCCTCGACGAACAAACGCAAATCCGGCAGTTCGATATTCTAGAATACGCGCCTGCCGAAGCGGTAATAAGCGTTGAAGCCAACATTAAACATAGCGAAAATGAAATAGAAATTTTAACGCTGTCGCCTGTTTTTCCGCTATCCATTACGCCTGTTATTACTTTGGCGGGGCAGAATGCGCAGATTGCCGGCTACGCGCCGGGCGATCCCCTGACTTTCGCAACTATCGACGCTACCGTTACATTGCAGGTAAAAGCCGAAAGCGGCAAAACGCAAACATGGGCAGTGAAATTAGTACAGTGCCGGAATGCCGCCGGCGAGCCGGAACTGAGTATCCCGACAAAAAACCGGTTAGCCCTCGCCGGCGTCCTGTCGTTTGACATATCGCAAGGCGCGGTGCGGGAAATATCGCAGGATTTTGCCTCTGGCATTATTACATTGCAAACACAGGGAACGGTTTTTCCTGTTACCGTAAAAGCGCATTTGCCCCTGCATCCTGCCGCCCGGTTAGTCGCCTACCCTGCCGACACGACCTTTACCTTTACGCAATCCGATGCTGTGGGCGACTTCTATATTATCGATACGATTTCTACTTATTATAAAAAGTGGACGCTACGCCTCACGCCCTACCGCCACCGCGAGGCAGACATTAAAACGTTTGCGCTTTCCGGAGCGCCGGCGTCCATCGCTATGGATGCGCCGGTCATCAACGCAAGGAACGCTACCGTAACGTTGAAAATTACCGCCGGCGCAACGCACTTTCCTTTCGCTGCCGGCGTGGCGGTTACCCTTTCGGAAGGCGCACAGGTAAAGGGCAGCCCCGCAACGTTTACGCAGGACTTTACCCGGCTGGATAGCGCATACGCACTGACAGTAGTAGCGGAAAACGGCGGCGAACGGGTATGGAACATCTGCTTCTTGAATGCCGACCCCACGTATGCCGGCAAGCGCACCGACAGCGGCGTTACGGCATTTACGGTACTCAGCTATTCGTCGCAGCAAAACCCGGTTACCGGCAGCCGGGTGGAACTGGATCCGGTAGCCGGAATAGACGCCGCCACGAAAAACATCACGCTAAAAATTACTAACTGGAAAAGATATTTCCCGCTGAAACTGAAAGCAGCCCTGTCTTTGCCGGGTGGTGCAACCAGCTCGTTGGACGCTGTTGAAGAACTCGAATTTGCCACGCCGTATGCGACGCAACCTTTTACCGTAACCGCCGAAGACGGCAGCAGCACGCAGTGGACAATCCGGTTGGCAGACGAAGAGCCGGCGAAAAGCGCCCTTGCCGCCTTGACGGATTTCAGCGTGGGCAGCCGCCTTTCGGCAAACAGCCGGATAGATAAAATATACATCGAACCGGGCAAACGGCAGGTGGTTATCCTGCTTTCGCAGGTGCAGTTTCCTTTGCGGATTACGCCGACGATAGCCGTTTCGCCGAAGGCATATTTATTGGACGTCAACAGCGGTGAAGAAATAGTGTTCGACAGTTTTGGCGATACTAAAAACATCCGCCTGATGCCCGAAGATGAAAGCGGCGTCGTTACCTGCAAAGTCATCCTGCTGAATGCGCCGCCCTTGCCCAACGGCGCACTGGAAGAATGGAGCGACGCGGAAAATGCCACAGGATGGGCAAATCCCAACGCTACCGGCGTTATCACCATGCGCCGGCTGTTGCCCGGCTATGCCAATACCGGCGCTGCCGCCAAACTCACTTCGTCCACCGCTACGATACTCGGCTCTATCAAGGTAACCGCTGCCGGATCCATGTTTTTGGGGCGGTTTGACTACCGGATAATGTATGCCTCCAAACCGAAATTGATGACTTACTTCGCTATTCCATGGACTGCCCGTCCGGTGGCGTTGGAAGCCGATTATACATACCAGCCCGGCGCGCAGTTAGTCAATTCCAATCATGACCCCGTTGCCGGCACGGACGAAGGCGCAGCAACCATAGAACTGTTGCACTGGACGGGAAGCGGCGAAATAAAATACCATACCATTGCGCCGGAAGATACGTACGGGCATTCCGGCAGCGAAGCCGAATCGCCCGGCATCACCGTTGTGGCACGCGCCCGGCAGGATCATCTTGCGCCCACAGCCGGCTGGCAGAAACTGCGGTTGAACCTTGTTACGCTGGACGCCGCAAAAACGCCCAATTATATACACATTACTTTTGCTTCCAGCACGCGGGGCGATAAGCAAATCGGCGCCGACGGAAGCACGCTGGTATTGGATAATATTCGGCTGGTTTATTACGAACCCGAAGAAGGAAGCATCGAACGGAATTAAAAATTAAGAATGGAGCTGGCGCGCCAGCAACTTTCAACTTTTAACTTTCAACTTTCAACTAAAATAATCATCTTAGCACATTAAATTAGGAATCATGAAAAAAATACTTATTATAATTGGTTGCGCAATAAGCTGGACGGCGGGCTATGCGCAAGGAATTGACAGTACAGCCAAACCGGTAAACCGGATAGCCGGCAGCAGTATTTTCGGCGACTATACGCTATCGCTGGGCGTGCAAATCGGCACCGACATTGGCGGGGCGGTACCCTACCCGCTGTACTACGTGCCAAGCCACGTGAATGCTTACCCGCATGTGAATGCTTCGTTGGGCGCGAAATGCGGTTTCCCGCTCTACGGGCGTTTTTCGCTTGGGTTGGAATGTACCTACAAGCGCGTGGCAATGGACGCCGATGCAAGGGTGGAAAACCAAAAGTTTGACGATGGCGATATCCTCCAATATTTCTCCGGCACAGCCGAAATGCACATGTCGTTCACGATGATTGAAACGCCGCTGTACCTTAAATACCGGTTCAACCGCAGTAACAAGGCGCTGCTCGGGGGCTATTATACTTATGTATTATCGCCAAAGTTTGAAACCATCGCCAAACAGGGCTACATAGGCGGCGAACCCGACCTCGTGGGGTCGCCCGTGACGCCGGACGCCCCGCAACGCATGGATTTCTCGTCGGCGCTCAGCCGGTGGGACGCCGGAATGATAGTTGGCTATGAATTGCAACTCTTCTCCCGCCTTCAGGCAGGATTGCGTTTTTTAGTGGGATTTAAAGATATTTTCAAACGCGGCAACCATTATTTCGATTACAAAATGCTTCCCATGCGCGGCGCCATTGTGATTAG
>JAITKG010000138.1 GCA_031278495.1 Prevotellaceae bacterium
CCGGGAATCGTTTTAGCATTTTTTCCTGTGGTTGCAAGCAGTCAAATCTCTCCACATTGACGGCACAAAGGTAAGAAAAGTTTTACATACTGCAAAATTTTTTTCTGCCGCGCCTGCCAATTCTTAATTCCTAATTCCTCATTCCCCCTTTGGGGGTTAGGGGGCTTCCGCTCCGCGCGCTATGCAACGGCGTGCTGCGCGGAAGAGGGGGTTAATTTATTTTTTCGTACTTTTGCAAAAAATAAACCGTCCTTGTTTTCATGCAAAACCATTCCATTAAAAAAGTATTGCTGCTGGGTTCCGGCGCACTGAAAATCGGCGAAGCGGGCGAGTTTGACTATTCCGGTTCGCAAGCATTGAAAGCCCTGCGGGAGGAGGGCGTCGAAACGATCCTCATCAACCCGAACATCGCCACCGTGCAAACTTCGGAAGGCGTTGCCGACAAGATTTATTTTTTGCCCGTAACGCCTTTTTTTGTGGAAAAAATTATCCGCAAAGAGCGTCCCGGCGGCATCCTGCTTGCCTTTGGCGGGCAAACCGCATTGAACTGCGGCGTGCAGTTATACCGGTCGGGCGTGTTGGAAAAATACCATGTACAGGTGTTGGGCACGCCGGTGCAAGCCATTATCGACACGGAAGACCGCGAACTGTTCGTGAAAAAATTAGACGAAATAAACGTGAAAACCATCCGGAGCATAGCGGCAGGCAATTTGAAGGATGCGCAGGAAGCGGCGAAAACATTGGGTTACCCGGTGATTATCCGCGCGGCGTATGCTTTGGGCGGCTTGGGCAGCGGCTTTTGCGACAACGAAGAAGAATTGAAAAAACTCGCCGAAAAAGCGTTTTCATATTCGCCGCAAATCCTTGTAGAGAAATCGCTGAAAGGGTGGAAAGAAATTGAATACGAAGTGGTGCGCGACCGCTATGACAATTGCATTACGGTCTGCAACATGGAAAACCTCGACCCGCTGGGCATCCACACCGGCGAAAGTATTGTAGTAGCGCCCTCGCAAACGCTTAACAACAGCGAATACCAGAAATTGCGCGAACTGGCTATCCGCATCATCCGCCATATCGGGATTGTGGGCGAATGCAACGTGCAGTATGCCTTAGACCCTCATTCGGAAGACTACGCGGTGATTGAAGTAAATGCGCGGTTGAGCCGTTCATCGGCGCTGGCGTCAAAGGCTACCGGCTATCCATTGGCATTTGTGGCGGCGAAGCTGGCGCTGGGGTATGGGCTGTTCGACTTGAAAAATACGGTTACCAAATCGACAACGGCGCTGTTCGAGCCGGCGCTGGATTATATCGTGTGCAAAATCCCGCGCTGGGATTTGTCGAAATTCCATGGCGTGTCGCGCGAAATAGGCAGCAGCATGAAAAGCGTAGGCGAGGTGATGGCGATTGGACGTTCGTTCGAAGAGGCAATACAAAAGGGATTGCGCATGATTGGGCAGGGGGCGCACGGTTTTGTCGCCAACAAGGAAATACAGGTGGACGACATCGACAAGTCGTTGCGCGAACCTACCGATAACCGGATTTTTGTTATTTCAAAGGCATTTCAAAAGGGCTATACCATTGACCAAATCCATGCGCTGACGAAAATCGACAAGTGGTTTTTATATAAACTGAAACAAATTATCAACACTGCCGCCGAGCTGGAAAAAGTCCCGGCATTGCATTCGCTGCCGGAAGACCTGCTGCGGCGGGCGAAGCAACAGGGTTTTTCCGACTTCCAGATTGCGCGGCTGGCGCTGAAAGATTCGGACGACTCGGATACCGCCACAGGCGCCATCCGTGCATTGCGCAAGGAAAAAAACATCGTGCCGGTCGTAAAGCAAATAGACACGCTGGCGGCAGAGTATCCGGCGCAAACCAATTATCTATACCTGACCTATAACGGCACGGCTAATGACATTCAGTATTCGGGCGGCAAACGTTCCGTGATTGTATTAGGCTCCGGCGCTTACCGCATCGGCAGTTCGGTGGAGTTCGACTGGTGCAGCGTGAACGCCCTGCAAACTATCCGCAAGGAAGGACGGTGCGGCGTGATGATTAACTACAATCCCGAAACCGTCAGCACCGACTATGACATGTGCGACCGCCTCTACTTCGACGAACTGACTTATGAACGTGTTATGGACATCATCGAACTGGAAAGCGGGGAACGGGAAACGGGGAACGGGACGCCGCCCGCTGCCCACTGTTTACTGGAAGGCGTGGTAGTTTCCGTAGGAGGGCAGATTCCGAATAACCTGGCATTGCGTTTGGCGGCAGCCGGCGTTCCCGTGCTGGGCACGCCGGCAAAAAGCATTGACAATGCCGAAGACCGCCATAAATTCTCTTCGATGCTCGACCGGCTGGGCGTTGACCAGCCCCGCTGGAAAGAGTTAAGCAGCATGAAGGAAATAGAAAAATTCGTGGAAGAGGCAGGGTTTCCGGTACTGGTGCGTCCTTCCTATGTGTTGTCGGGCGCGGCAATGAACGTATGCTCGAATAAAACGGAACTGGAACAGTTTTTGAAACTTGCCGCCAATGTATCCAAAAAACACCCGGTAGTAGTAAGCGCTTTCATCGAAAATGCAAAGGAAATAGAACTGGACGCTGTGGCAAGCAAGGGCGAAGTGATTGCATACGCTATTTCTGAACATATCGAATTTGCCGGCGTGCATTCGGGCGACGCCACTATCCAGTTCCCGCCGCAAAAACTGTATGTGGAAACAGTGCGCCGCATCAAAAAAATTGCACGGCAGATTGCACAGGAACTGCAAATCTCCGGACCGTTCAATATCCAGTTCCTCGCAAAAGAGAACGATATTAAAGTCATTGAATGCAACCTGCGGGCGTCGCGGAGTTTCCCGTTTGTATCAAAAGTATTAAAAATAAATTTCATCGACATCGCCACCAAAATCATGCTGGGCTTGCCGGTGGAAAAACCGCGCAAAAACGCTTTCGACCTCGATTATGTCGGCATCAAGGCGTCGCAGTTTTCGTTCACCCGCCTGCAAAAAGCCGACCCCGTGCTGGGCGTCGACATGGCGTCTACCGGCGAAGTAGGCTGCATCGGCGACGATAGCCCCGAAGCGGTGCTCATGGCAATGCTTTCGGTGGGCTACAAAATTCCCCGATCAACCATCCTGCTGTCCACCGGCGACGCGCGGCAAAAGGCGTCAATGCTGGAAAGCGTGCGGCTGCTGCATAAGAAAGGCTATACCCTGTATGCCACTACCGGCACACAAAAATATCTGGAAGAAAACGGCGTCCCCGCCCTGCTGGCGCACTGGCCTGACGAAGAAGGACAGCCACAGGCAATAGAACTGCTGCGCAATAAAACCATTGAATTTGTGGTGAACATTCCCAAAAACCTCTCGCCGCGCGAACTGACCAAAGGCTATCAGGTACGCCGCGCCGCCATTGATTTTAATATCCCGCTCATCACCAATGCCCGCCTCGCTACGGCATTCATCAATGCCTTCTGCGAAATCCACGAAGACGATATATCCATTAAACGGTGGGACGAATATTAACCGTATCATACTGCGCAGCTCGTATTGCGTAATTCATAATTACGCCGGATTGCTTCGCTTCGCCCGCCATGACGCGGCGTTACCGGCGCCAGCCAATTCTTAGTTCCTATAAAATTATCCACATGGAAAATCCTTGCAGCAGTAGGGGAGGGAAAGGTAAAGGAAAAGGAAATGTTAATATCTATACTTTGATATTCCTTAACAACTTTGTATTTTTGGATAAATTTTTTCGTAATATTTATTTTGTTCCTTTGTACACGTAAACTTATTAAAAAACATATTCTATGAAATCAAAAATTTTTGTACGTTTTGCAAGCATCTTAACAGGCTTGCTTTTTGTTGGCGCTTCGTATGCGCAGGTAACGACCGGCAGTATCAGCGGGATGGTAAAAGACAGTCGCGGGGAACCGCTGGCAGGAGCTACCGTGAAAGTAACGCATGTTCCGTCGGGTTCTATTTATTTTGCCATGACGCAAGGCAACGGGAATTACTTTACTCAAGGGGTTCGCGTGGG
>JAITKG010000161.1 GCA_031278495.1 Prevotellaceae bacterium
AATTTTAACCTGTGCAAAAAATATAAAATTAAAATTTGCAATTAAAAAATAAAGTAATATATTTGCAGCGTTATAGAATGTTCATTATTTATTGGTGTTGAATATTTATTAAATATACAGCGGCTTTTATTCAAGGTTGTGAAATGTAACGAATTTTTTAATCTACAAGACTAAAAGCCGATCCAACGTGATTTGGAACCGGCTTTAGATTTAGGTTCGTTACAACCTCGCAACGAGTTGGCTTAAAATCACGTTTTTATTTTTCTTCTTTAAGAGATACAATAAAAACAGGACATGGGATTAGAACATAGACAATAGGCATTAAAAAAACGCAAATAAATAATATTATGAAAAAAAATTTCTTTCTTTTCGCAATGCTTGCAAGCGTTGCAGCAAGCGCACAGCGCACTACACCGGTAACTATTACAAATACCAAAGTGGACTATGTAACAAAAATCGTAGCGTTTGATTTATCTATGAAACATTGCATCGCGAAATCTTGAAATTATTACTACTTTTGCATTATGACTACGATAGACCGCCGCATCATTGAATTTATACAGGGACACCATGTACTTACATTGGCTACGTGCACCGGACGCCAGCCTTATTGCGCATCGCTGTTTTACGCCTATCTGGAAGAAGAGAATGTGTTTGCCTTTACGTCGGACGCTGCTACACGACACCTATCCGAAGCGTTGCAGAATCCTGCTGTCGCCGGCGCCATTGTATTGGAAACAAAAACCGTTGGGCTTATTCGCGGCTTGCAGTTTCAAGGCATGTTATTTCGTCCTGATAAAGAATTAACCCGGCACGCCCGCCGCGCTTACCTGCGCCGTTTTCCCTTTGCCATATTGCGCGGTACGCCCCTCTGGACGCTCCGTCCAACCTTTTTAAAATATACCGACAACCGCTTGGGTTTCGGTAAAAAAATAATTGTAACTTTGTAGAACGAGAAGTGTAGAACGATGCTGGCACGATTATAATATTTAAATCTTATTTATAAATCATTAAATCCATAAATCAAAATGAAATCTTTCCTTTTCGGTCTAATGACCTTGTGGGCGCTCAATGCCAGCGCTGCACGGGTAGACTCTATCGCTATCGCCAGCGCGGCAATGAGTACGTCGGTGAAAACGGTAGTAGTTGTTCCCGACGTCGCACTTCCTTATCCTGCGCAAAATTACCCGGTCATCTATCTGCTGCACGGCTACGGAGGAAACGAAAAATCGTGGATTACTACGAAGCCTGATTTGCCACAGATTGCCGACGAACGGGGCGTTATCTTTGTCTGTCCCGACGGTAAAAACAGTTGGTATATGGACAGTCCGCTGGATACGCTTTCAAAATACGAAACGTTTGTATCCATTGAATTGGTGGCGTATGTGGATACGCACTATCCCACGCTGGCAAACAGGGAATACCGCGCTATTACCGGACTGAGCATGGGCGGGCATGGCGCGCTATACAATGCCTTCCGCCACAAAGATGTTTTTGGCGCAGTAGGCAGTACCAGTGGCGCGGTGGATATTCGCCAGCGCGGGTCGAACTACGGGCTGGTAAGCTTGCTGGGCAACCTTTCCACGCACAAGGAAAACTGGGAAAGCCATTCGGTACACAAACAAATAGAAATGATCAAGAACGGCGACCTGGCTATTTATTTTGATTGCGGCGTGAGCGATTTTTGTTTCCCCCTGAATGAAGCGTTAAACCGCGCATTGTGGGAAAAAGGCATCGACCATGAATATACCACCCGACAGGGCAACCACAAGCATGCTTACTGGAACAACGCTATTGACTACCATATATTGTTTTTCTGCAAATTCTTTAACAAGGAAACAGGGAACGTAGAAACAGAAAAGTAGAAAGGAAGCGCACAAGAAGCCCTGGGCGCGCTAAATCTGTAAATTTGTAAATCTTTTTTTATGTACGGGAATTTTCAAAACCATTTGGCTGCCGGGCTGGCAGCAATCGAACAAGCCGGATTATATAAACACGAGCGGATTATTGTAACGCCCCAACAAGCGGTCATCAAAGTACAGGCGGGGCAGGAAGCATTGAACTTCTGTGCTAATAATTACTTGGGTTTATCGAACCACCCGCGGGTGGTTCGCGCGGCGCAAGAGGCAATGAACGAACGCGGCTACGGCATGTCAAGCGTGCGCTTTATCTGTGGCACGCAAGACCTGCACAAGGAACTGGAAGCGGCGATTTCGCGCTACTTCCAGACAGATGACGCTATTTTGTATGCCGCCTGTTTCGACGCCAATGGCGGGGTTTTTGAACCCCTGTTCGACGAACACGACGCCATTATTTCCGACGCCCTGAACCATGCTTCGATTATCGACGGCGTACGCCTGTGCAAAGCGCAACGCTACCGTTACGCCAATGCCGATATGGACGAATTGGAAAACTGTTTGAAAACGGCACAGGCGCAACGTTACCGCATCATCGTTACCGACGGCGTATTTTCTATGGACGGCAACGTCGCGCCGGTAGATAAAATTTGTGCATTAGCCGAAAAATACCACGCGCTGGTGATGGTCGACGAGAGCCATTCGGCGGGCGTGGTCGGCAAAACCGGACGCGGCGTAAGCGAACATTTCGATGTGTACGGGAAGATTGACATTTATACCGGCACGCTCGGAAAGGCGTTTGGCGGCGCTATCGGGGGCTTTACCACCGGACGCAAGGAGATTATTGCGTTATTGCGCCAACGTTCGCGCCCGTATTTATTTTCCAACTCCCTCCCGCCGGCGGTAGTGAAAGCAGGACTGGAAGTGTTCAAACTATTGGACGAAAGCAATGAACTGCATGATAGGCAGCAAGAGAATGTACGGTATTTCCGCGACAAGATGCAGGCTGCCGGCTTCGATATCAAGCCTACGCAAAGCGCTATCTGCGCCGTTATGTTGTATGACGCCAACCTCTCGCAGACCTTTGCCGCCCGTATGTTAGACGAGGGAATATATGTCGTCGGGTTCTACTATCCGGTAGTTCCGAAAGGGCAAGCGCGCATCCGCGTACAACTTTCCGCCGCCCATGAAAAAGCCCACCTTGACAAAGCCATTGAAGCGTTTGTAAAAGTAGGAAACGAGTTGAAGGTGGTATAAATAGTCATAAAAAGAATAGTGGAGCAATGGGAAAATTGATATCATTTAAGAACAGAAAAAAACAGCAGAAATAAAAACTTTTTGCTCAAAATCCCTGCCACATGTATTCATTTCTTCTTGGTAAAACCCTTCCTGAACTGGCGGCTGTAGCAATACAGGCAGGTTTGCCGCCGTTTGCCGGGAAACAATTGGCGGATTGGTTATACAAGAAAAATATCACCACGATAGCGGAAATGAGCAACCTCTCGAAAACGGCGCGGGAAGCCTTGAGCAAGCAATATGAGGCTGGCGGTTTTGCGCCGGCGGAAGTGCAATGCTCGCAAGACGGCACGAAAAAATACCTTTTCCCTACGATTTCCGGGCATTTTATCGAAACTGTTATGATTCCGGAAGCGGAACGCACCACACTGTGTGTGTCGTCGCAGGCGGGCTGCCGGATGGGCTGCCGGTTTTGCATGACGGCGCGGCAAGGATTTCAGGCAAACCTCTCAGCCGGTGAAATCATCGCGCAATTTTGCCGCGTAGATGAATGCGGGCAACTTACCAACGCGGTATATATGGGCATGGGCGAGCCAATGGACAACATAGACGAGGTACTAAAAAGCCTGGAAATTTTAACCGCGCCATGGGGTTGGGCTTGGAGTCCGCGACGCATAACGGTTTCCACTATCGGCGTGTTGCCGGCGATGCAGCGTTTACTGGACGAGAGCCGCTGCCATGTCGCGGTGAGCCTCCACAATCCCTTTGACGCTGAACGGCAGGTGCTGATGCCCATGCAAAAAGCATGGCCGCTTGCCGACGTTATTGCACTGCTGAAAAAATATGATTTCACCGGGCAGCGGCGCGTAAGTTTCGAATATATTTTATTCGCCGGCGTCAATGATTCGCCGCGTCATGCCAACGAACTGGCGAGGCTGCTGCAAGGACTGGAATGCCGCGTGAACCTTATTCGTTTCCATGCCATTTCCGGCGTGCCATTGCAACCCGCCAGCGAAATGCAACTGGAAAAATTCAAAAACCACTTGAACAGAAAAGGACTTTTAACGACGGTTCGCGCCTCGCGGGGACAGGATATTTCCGCTGCTTGCGGCTTGCTTTCTACGCTGAAACAGTCGCCGGCATTGCCATAAAAAAGGAACTTACAACCTGCTGTTGTAAGTTCCTTTTAGTGGGCCCAGTTGGGCTTGAACCAACGACCCCCTGATTATGAGTCAGGTGCTACTGACCAACTGAGCTATGGGCCCTGAAGTAAAAATTACGGAGTGCAAAGATATAATTTTACTTGGACTTTTCAAAAAAAATTTGATTATTTGCATTCCGGAAAATTTAATTTGTCGCCTTTTGGCACAGGTTGACGCCAAAAAGAGGACAAAATGTACAAAGAATTATTATCGGTACAGTATTTGTAGAGAAGTTAAAGCAAGGGGAATTAAGTTTATCAGCGATTAGTCGGAAGTATGGAATCAAAGGCGAGGGTACGGTAAAGAGATGAGTTATGCGCTATGGGAATCCGCCGGTGTTAAACGAAGTAATATGTAAAAATGAAACACGAAATAGATAAATTAAAGGCATTGCACAAGAAGAACGAACACGCGTTGAATTCCACATTTGCGGACTATGGGCAGGCGCGAAGGGCAGGTAAGGAGGCGATTTGGCTGTACAATACGCGTCGTTCGCACAGTTTCTTAGGATTTAAGACGCCGGAGGAAGCGCATCGGGCGGCATAGGAAAAAGGAGCGATACGATGAATAAAAAACAAATAAAAATGATTATTAACCTGTCAATTTTTTTCAGGACATGACAGCTGGCATTTCGTGTTCCATGCCCCGTGTTCCGTGTTCTGCGCAAAGCGTCCCGGTATTCCGGTTCAAGCAATTTAGTGTTGCGCAGCAGTCGGCGGCAATGAAAGTGAATACCGACGGCGTGCTGCTGGGTGCGTGGGCGGATGTAGTCGACGCCCGCCGGATATTGGACGTGGGCGCCGGCACCGGCGTTATTGCCTTGATGCTGGCGCAACGGAACGTTACCGCCAACATCGACGCCGTAGAGATAGACGAACGTTCGGCGCAACAGGCAAGGGAAAATGCACAAAACAGTTCCTGGCGCCGCCGGATAACGGTTTACGGGCAATCGTTCCAATCGTTTGCTGCGCAAAACGCCGCGCGCTATGATTTGGTAGTTTCCAATCCGCCGTATTTCACCAACGCCCTGTTGCCGCCGTCGGAAACGCGCAAGCGGACAAGGCATACAGAAGAATTACCACATGAAGAACTGTTGAGCGGCGCAAAAAAAATATTACAACCACACGGCGCATTATGTGTGGTGCTGCCCTTTACCGAAGGGCTGGCGTTTATTGAACAGTCGGCGGCGCATCAACTTTTTTGCACGCGCCAAACCACCGTGTACGGAAAAACAGGAAAAGCTCCCAAACGCTTGCTGCTGCATTTTTCGGCGATGCCCGCGCCCATAGAAAAAGATACGCTCGTCATTCACTGCGGCGACGGCAGCTACACGCCCGAATACAAAGCGCTCACCGGCGCATTCTATCTTTTTTGATGAATAATGCGTATCACCTGAAAAAAACATAGAAAATAACGAATATTATTCATTGTTCATTATGCATTAAATTTGTATCTTTACATCCTTAAAAAATATGTATGGCAACCGTATCTTCTGCTAAAGAAAAAACGACAGTAGAAACGCCGCTAATGAAGCAGTATGCAGCAATTAAGGCGAAATATCCCGATGCGATTTTGCTGTTCCGCATGGGTGATTTTTATGAAACTTTCGGTGAAGACGCCATCCGCGCCAGCGAAATTTTGGGCGTTACATTAACGCGGCGCGCCAATGGCGCTGCGGCATCCGTAGAGCTGGCAGGATTTCCGCATCATGCGATAGATACCTACCTGCCAAAACTGGTACGCGCCGGACAGCGCGTCGCTATTTGCGACCAGTTGGAAGACCCGAAACTGGCGAAAAAACTCGTGAAACGCGGCGTAACCGAACTGGTAACGCCCGGCGTGGCTTATAACGACCATGTGCTGACGCATCGTGAAAATAATTTCCTGGCATGCGTATATTTCGGCGGGCATCATACCGGCGTGGCATTCCTTGACCTGTCCACCGGCGAATTCCACGTGGCGCAGGGCAGCACGGAGTATATAGATAAACTGTTGTCAAACTATGCGCCGAAAGAAGTGTTGTACCAAAAAGGAGCGGAACAACAATTTACGGAAACATTCGGCACAAAATACTACACTTACAAATTAGACGAATGGCTGTTCGTTGCCGACGCCGCACGCGACAAGCTGTTGAAGCAATTTGATACCGCGTCGCTCAAAGGATTCGGCATCGACGGTTTGCAGGCGGGAATAGTGGCGGCAGGCGCTATATTGTTTTATCTGGAACTTACGCAACACGACCGCCTCCGGCACATCACCGCTATTTCGCGCGTGGATGAAGACAATTATGTGTGGTTGGATAAGTTTACCGTGCGCAATCTGGAATTATTTTCTTCGGCGAACGAAAATGCCAAAACGCTGATTGACGTAATGGATAAAACCACTTCGCCAATGGGCGCACGGCTGCTGAGACGCTGGATAGCCATGCCGCTGAAGGAAGTGCAACTCATCAATGAGCGGCTGAATGTGGTGGATTATTTTTTGCAAAACGCCGACGCAAAAGAAATGCTAACGTCCCGCGTGTATGAAACCGGCGACCTCGAACGCCTTATTTCCAAAACGGCTACCGGGCGCATCACGCCACGCGAAGCGATACAGTTGAAAAATGCGCTGGAAGCTATTGCGCCGGTTAAAGCCTACTGCCAATCGGCAAATGAACCGACATTGCAAAAAATCGGCGAACAGTTGAACCTCTGCGAAAGCATGCACCGGCGTATTGTTCACGACCTGTGCGCCGAACCGGCGAACCAAATCGGCAAAGGAAATGTGATTAAAGACGGCGTCAGCGAAGAGTTGGACGAATTGCGCCGTATTTCGCGGCACGGCAAAGAATATTTGTTGGAAATACAGCAGCGCGAGGCGGAACGCACCGGCATCACTTCGCTAAAAGTGAGTTTCAACAATGTGTTCGGCTATTACATCGAAGTGCGCAATACGCATAAGGATAAAGTGCCTGCTTCGTGGATACGCAAGCAAACGCTCACCGAAGCGGAACGCTACATTACAGAAGAACTGAAACAATATGAAGAAAAAATTTTAGGCGCAGAAGAGAAAATCCTTGCTATCGAGCAACAGTTGTTCAATGAGCTGGTGGTCGCGCTGGTTGATTACATTGCGCCGGTGCAGCTGAATGCGTCGCTTATTGCGCGGCTCGACTGCCTGCTTTCTTTTGCTACGGTGGCTTCCGGCAATCATTATTGCAAGCCGGAAGTAAATAATGAACATGGAATAATCATCCGGCAGGGACGCCATCCGGTGATTGAACGCATGCTTCCTGCGGGGGAAACGTACGTAGCCAACGATGTGCGGCTGGATGAAAAGGAACAACAAATCATCATTATTACCGGTCCAAATATGTCGGGCAAGAGCGCGCTGTTGCGGCAGACGGCGCTGATTGTGCTGTTGGCGCAAACAGGCAGTTTCGTGCCTGCCGACGCCGCAACCATCGGCGTAGTGGATAAAATTTTTACGCGCGTGGGAGCGTCCGACAACATCACGCAGGGCGAGTCCACGTTTATGGTGGAGATGAACGAAGCGGCAAGCATCCTGCATAATTTGTCGGCGCGTTCGCTGATTTTACTGGATGAAATCGGGCGCGGCACGAGCACTTACGACGGCATTTCTATTGCGTGGGCGATGGTGGAATATATCCACGAGCATCCTTCGGCGCGCGCAAAAACGCTTTTTGCCACGCATTACCACGAGTTGAACGAAATGGAAGAACTTTTCCCGCGTATAAAAAATTACAACGTATCGGTGAAAGAAGCCGGCAACCGTGTGATTTTCCTCCGCAAGTTGCAACGCGGCGGCGTGGAACACAGTTTCGGTATTCATGTAGCAAGAATGGCCGGCATGCCGCAACAAGTGGTGCAACGCGCCAATGAACTGTTAAAGCGGCTGGAAAAAGACCGGAGGACGGGGCACAGGGAACAGGGAACGGCGAACGGCAAACGGGACACGGGGGACGGATTGCAACTGTCGTTTTTCCAGCTCGACGACCCGGTATTGATACAAATCCGCGACGAGCTGAAAAATATTGACATCAACACGCTCTCGCCACTGGACGCCTTTGATAAATTAAGGGAAATAAAAAAAGTCGTAAGTCATAAGCCGTAAACCAAAATGATTACTACCATTATTCGCTCGTTGATGAAATCGCGCTTCCGCCAGGCGGACGATTGCCGGCGGCATCCGCAGCGTTACCAGCAGGCGATTTTCAAGTCGTTGAT
>JAITKG010000116.1 GCA_031278495.1 Prevotellaceae bacterium
GCGCTTGCTGCTTTGCGCCGCCCTGCGTTCAGGCGCAGATTCCTCCGCTACGCGGCTCGTGCCTCGCCGCTCCGGTCGGAATGACGACCCTTTGCACCCGTGTTCCGGACAAATCCCGAAAGTTCCAAAACTTGTGGATTACCGCTTTGTGAATTTACGAATACAAAAAACCACTAAACATACGGCGGCGGCGAATAAAACGGCGGCTATCGTATAAACCAGTAAAGCAAAGCCATTGGGGCGTTTTAGCAGTTCGCAGGGAGCAACGCTGTGGCGAATGGTTTTCCGTTTTTCCGGCGTGGCGTATGCAGCGGGAATTTTTTTGCCGTCCAATGTATGCAAATAATCACTCAATGCCAGCCATTCTTTCAGTTCAAAGCCTTCCGGCGTGTAGATTATGTGCTGCAAGTAGTCTTGCGCCGGCTGTCCCTGCGCATCTTTCGGGGTTAATGCCAGAATACCGTAGGTTAGTTTTTTCACGGCGTTCAACATCTGCGCGGCATACAAGCTGCTTATAACCGGATATAATGTGTCGTCCGCCGGCGGGCGGCAGGCGCCGCCGGCTTCCTGTACCAACACTTCCGTTACTTTGTTGCAAAAAATCCGGCGCGGATTGTAAGTATAGCGCAGTCCGGAAAAATACAGTTGCGCTTCCGGGAACAGGGGCGCGCAGGAAGCGTCCAGCTCGCATAAATCCCATAATTCTTTCCCGGTGAGATATACGCACACCAGCGGATAGCCTGCCTTCCGGTCGCCGCCCACGCCAATGGACAGCACGTTGAACAACTGTTCTTCGGTAACCCAGCCCGGATATAAATTGTCGCGGATATTGCCGAGTGGGACAACCCCTATGGGCGCAGTTGCCGCCTTGTTTCCCGCAAGCCGTTTTCCGCCGGCTGCGGCGAAAGCGTCGGCAATTAAATTGCCCAGCGACGATTCGTTGTCCACCGCTTCCGCCGGCAAGAAATATTCATTGAATGCCACAGTGTCGTTCATGCGCCGCCCCAATGAATCGAAATATGCGGTATGCAGTTTTTCGCCGAATAAATTGATTTTATCCGTTATGAATTTATCTGCCGGCGCCGTGCTGTCGATAGCAATTAAACGGTAATGCTGTAATTTTTTGGTATCCGCGTCTATGGTTAATACGCCTAAATATTCGGCATAACAACCCGCCGACGCAATCACTGTTTGGTTGGCTACCAGCGGCTCCGGCAGCAGGGTATGCGAGTGTCCGCTGATGATAACGTCAATTCCCGGAACTTTTTCAGCCAGTTGTTCGTCTTCCGAATATTTTTTAATCGCGCTGGTTCCGCTGTGCGACAAGCAAACGATGAGGTCTGCTTTTTCGTCGTCGCGCAATTTTTTCACTATGCGCGTAGCCGCATCAAACCGGTTTTCAAAACTTACGGCAGCGGCAGCCGGCGCATTCCGTACCGCTTCGTCGCCTATCAATCCGAAAATGCCAATGCGCTTGCCGTTGCGTTCCACGATGATGTATTCCCTGACCCCGTAGTAGTCGAAAGCCGTTGCCAGCCGCGCCAACGAAGGGCTCAACGGTTTGGCGTTTGTAGCCACAACAGGCGGATAGTTTCCTGCCTGTTTTGCGGCAGTGAGCGCTTCCGCCAAGCCGTCCGTACCGAAATCAAAATCATGGTTGCCCAACGTAACCGCGTCATAATTCATTAAAGCCATTAGTTGCAGCTCTGCGCAATCTGTTGGGAAGAGCGTATAAAAAAATGAACCGCTCGAAAAATCGCCGGCGTCAACTAAAACAGTTTGCCCGGGATATTGTTCCCGCGCCTGCCGTATCGCAGTGTATAAAGAGGCGTAGCCGCCCTGCAGCACGAATGTACCGGCTGCATTTTGCACGCGGTGCGGCATAAACATCGAATGTAAATCATGCGTGAAAAGAATGGTTATTTCCTGCGCCGGCAGCGGAATGCCAATGCAGAGGCTACACCAAACGACTACTATTTGTAATTTTTTTCTATACATGCCACACTTAGCATAAGGAAACTTTCAGCGGGTAGATTCATGCTCATCAAACGCTTGCCGGAAGCCGATGCGCTTGCGGGGTTGCCCTTCTATCCGTTTCTGCGCTGCAAGTTCCGTAAGCGCTTGATATATTTCGCTAAACTGCATATCGGTAGTAAGCATAAAATCTTCTAATTTGCGGTTAAGTTCGGCATATCCGAGCGCATATTGTCGTAAGGCTATAAATGCGCGGACAATCTGAATATTTACTTTAATAGCCGTTGTGCTATTAAGTAGTCCGGCTAACATTGTCACGCCATGTTCGGTAAAGGCGTATGGCAACTTGCGGGTCCCGCCCCAACTTGATATTCCATTTTGGAATATCAAATCAAACTCTTCTTTATTCAGTTGGAACATAAAGTCTTCAGGGAACCTGTCTATATTCCGTTTTACAGACTTATTCAAGTTGGCGGTTGTTACTTCGTACAATTCCGCCAAATCGCGGTCAAGTATCACTTTGCAACCGCGAATTTCATAAATCTTGCTTTGGATTACCTGTAACTCCATAAATTTTTATTTAATCATTGATTGCGCCCAAACCCTTTGCCAACCGGACTTTTTTACGCTTTGTGAAAAGCAATTGCCCAAAAGCGTAAAAGATATTTTATCTGCAAGTTTAATTCATGTTTTATTTTTCATGCTCATCAAACGCTTGCCGGAAGCCGATACGCTTGCGGGGTTGCCCTTCTATCCGTTTCTGCGCCTGCAATGCGGCTAATGATTGATTTATCAGTTCCAGTTGTATCCGTGTATCTTCGTTAATGTCATTGTAATCGGAAAAAACTTCTTCGATATACTCTTTTAGCCTTCTAACATCCTGCTGCAATTGTGTAAATTCACCTATAGGCGGATTTAATAACATTTTCCTTACAAAGACAAAGGCACGCATAATACTTATATTGGCGGCAACCGCTACATCGCTATTGAGTAATCCTGACAGCATCGCTACGCCTTGTTCCGTAAAGGCATACGGAAGTTTACGGGTACCGCCCCAACTTGATGTCACATTTTGTGATATCAAGTTTTCATTATTACGTGTCATCACAAATTGTGACAACATTGTTTGCCATTCTATTTTTGTTAGTTGAAACATAAAATCTTCGGGAAACCGGTTTATATTCCGCTTTACAGCCTGGTTAAGCGCCCTTGTTTCCACCCGGTACATGGCTGCCAAATCAAAGTCGAGCATCACTTTGCAACCGCGAAGTTCATAAATCTTGCTCTGGATTACTTGTATCTCCATAAATTTTTATTTAATCATTGATTGCACCCAAGTCCTTTGCCAACCGGAATTTTTTACGCTTTGTGAAAAGCAATTGCTTAAAAGCGTAAAAAAATTGTTTCGTTTCTGTCCCGAAAATTCAGCGGAGAGAATGGGATTCGAACCCATGAAGCCCTTTTGGAGCTTACACACTTTCCAGGCGTGCGCCTTCGACCACTCGGCCATCTCTCCTGTTATTTGGTGCGCAAAATTAGCAATTTATTTTGAAATTTCACCACTGAACGAATAATTCAACTGTTCTACAATAAATTTATAGTCGTTGCTTTGCCCCAGCAAGAACGCTAATTTTGTTACTGCCGCCTCTGTGGTGCTGTCATAGCCGCTTACGACGCCCATCTGTTTTAAAAGAATGCCGGTTTCATATTTTTCCATTTCAACCATGCCGGCGTGGCATTGCGATACATTCAGCACAATAACGCCACGAGCGATAGCTTTCCGCAATGCTTCAATAAACCAGGAAACCGTAGGCGCATTGCCGGAGCCGTAAGTTTCCAACACTACCGCGCGCAGCCCGTCAATGTTCAGGATTCCTTCGACTACGTTGCGCCCCATGCCCGGAAAAATTTTCAGCACTGCAATATTACCGTCCAGTTTGGTATGTAAACGCAAGGGCAAGGCTTGTTTCCCGCGGTGAATAAAAGTATCATGGTATTTTATGGATACGCCCGCTTCTGCCAGCGGCGGATAGTTGGCGGAACGAAACGCACGGAACTGTTCCGCATTGTATTTTGTTGTGCGGTTGCCGCGAAAAAGCTGGTTGCCGAAAAAGATTGTTACCTCCGGCACGCAAGGCTTGCCGTCTTTTACGGCGGCGGCAATTTCAACCGCAGAAATTAAATTTTCTTTTCCATCGGTGCGCAACAATCCCACCGGCAACTGGCTGCCGGTAAACACTACCGGCTTCGACAGGTTTTCCAGCATAAAACTCAACGCCGACGCGGTATACGACATCGTATCCGTGCCGTGCAGTACGACAAATCCGTCGTACGCCGCATAGTTATCATAAATCAACTGCGCCAGCCGCACCCAAAACTCCGGTTGGATTTCCGACGAATCAACCAGCGGGTGAAATGAATAAGTATGCAGGTGAAATTTGAATTTCTTCAATTCCGGCGCTTCCTGTTCTATCTCTTGAAAATTAACGGGCGTAAGCGCGCCGGTTTCGGGATGGTGTTTCATGCCAATAGTCCCGCCGGTGTAGATAATCAATATGGAAGGTATCATATTTACGAATTTTCAGATTTACGGTTTAGATGGAAGCCATTGTGCAAATAAGCCTGTTGCCGCATTATCCCGCTATCTTGCTAAAAAGCTGTTCGGCGTTGGCAGTGGTAATTGCAGCGACTTCTTCCAGCGGGCAATTTTTCAATGCGGCGATTTTTTCCGCAATGAACGGAATATAGCTGCTTTCGTTGCGTTGCCCGCGATACGGGGCAGGCGACAACCACGGCGCATCCGTTTCCAGTACTACATGGCGCAAGTCCAATGTTTCCACAACCTGCGCCAATCCGGCGTTTTTGAAAGTTACCACGCCCCCAACGCCTATTTTGAAATCGCCGTAACGGCTGATACGCTCAAAAGCGTCCATGTTGCCGGAGTAAGCATGGAACACGCCGCGCAACGGCAATGGCTTTACTTTATCCAAGACGTCGATTATTTCTTCAAACGCTTCGCGTGCATGAATAACCACCGGCAATTGATAAGCGGCTGCCCACCGCAATTGCTGTTCAAAAACGATTTTTTGCTCCGTGATAAATGCTGCGCCATAATGCAAGTCAATACCTGTTTCGCCAATGCCGACAAAGGTTTTGGCGTTTTTGGAAAGTTGTTGCGCAATAAAATCCAATTCTTCGCGCCAGTTCTCATTTACTTCCGTTGGATGCAACCCAATGCAGGGAAAACAACTGCCGGCAAAGCGCGCAGCCGTTTCCATCATTGGCGCATGCGTCGCTTTATGAACGGCAGGCAAAATAAATTTTTCTACGCCCGCTGCCTGCGCCCGCGTTACCGCCGCTGCCAAGTCCTCTTTAAAATCTTCAACGTACCAATGGATATGCGTATCTATATATTTCACGTGGTAAAAATTTTTAGGAAAACAACTTTACATGAACTACTTTGAATAATGTGCAGGTAAATAAAACTATTTGAATTTATGGGGAAATACAGGGATTGTAACAATAGGTGGAAAGATACACACTTTCTTGTGTATTGTAGAAATCAAATTTTTCCAACACAAGGCTTATCTCATAATAAGCATTATTATACGGTTCTCTGTAATGCTTTTTCAGGTCAGATATGACCATATCGAATACAATTGCAAACATTAGTTTTGCTTATGCCAGTTTAAAATATTTTCCCTCGCCGAAAAAAATACGGTTTAATTTATCTTTAATGGCAATAACAGTTCCTGTGAATGGATTTTTCTTCACCTCTATTACAGTGCCTTCAATCCATTCGTCAAGTCCGGTAATTGCCGGCGCAACTTTTGCTTTATCTCCTGTTTTCATGGCGTTTTTTTTACAAATGTACGAAAATTATTTCAACCGGAAAGGCGGTGCAACAGGCATTGCATGGCTGTAGCTGCAAGTACAAATTTCCCCCGGTTTTCTATTTCGAGAACATTTTTATTTTTTCATGGTTGCACGATGAAACCCCAACGGGGTTACCGCGCAACGGATGCAGCGTTTGGTGGAAACGCACAATTAGCGACTATTTTAATATTTCATCTGCAGTTGGTGGTACCGGTGGCGCAGCAGTTCAATACGCCCGCCGCTTCGCCGTTCTTGCCGCACCATACGCCCTGACATCCGGTCAGCGCCTGACCGCGCACGTGGTCAGCGCCTGACCGCGCATGTGGTCAGCGCCTGACCGCGCATGTGGTCTAATACCTGACCGCGCATGTGGTCTAATACCTGACCGCGCATGTGGTCAGCGCCTGAACGAGCGCCCGTTCCAATACCCTATCGACCTTCGGTTAGCGCCTGACCTGTAAATGAACAATAAACAAATGAATAATGAATAGTGAATATCCGCGCGAAGCGCCGTGCCCCGTGTTCCGTTTGCCGTTTCCCCTTCGGGGGTCAGGGGGCTTCCGCTATGCAGCTCGTTCCTCGCCGCTCCGGTCGGAATGACGTTTTCCGTTCACCGTGCCCCATTTGCCGTGCCCCGTCATTCCGAGCGGAGCGTAGCGGAGTCGAGGAATCTGCTGCGCGTTTTGCGCCCGCGTTCCGTTGACGGTTTGATCTTAAAATAAAAATTGCGTTTGTTTCTTCACACAAGAATAATTACCTTTGCAACCGTTTTCAAAAACAAATCATAATGAAAGAAAAATTAGACCCCGATTATTTGTTTGAAGTAAGCTGGGAAGTATGCAACAAGGTAGGCGGTATTTATACCGTCATCTCGACCAAAGCCCTCAATATGGGAAAGGATTTAAAGCACAATCATATTTTGATTGGTCCTGATGTGTGGCGCGATACGGAAAGCAATCCCGATTTTATTGAAGACGCGCGCCTGCTGAAATCATGGCGGGCAAAAGCGGCGCAGGAAGGACTGCGCATCCGCGTCGGACGGTGGAACATTGCCGGTAATCCGGTAACCGTGCTGGTTGATTTCACGACGTTTTTCGAAAATAAGGACAAAATTTTCGCCCGGTTTTGGGAAACCTACAAGCTCGATTCCATCAGCGGGCAATGGGATTATGTGGAGCCTGCGCTCTTCGGTTATGCCGCCGGCAAGGTGATTGAAAGCTATACGAATTTCCATATTTCGCCGCGTCACCGGGCGGTGGCGCAGTTCCACGAATGGATGACCGGCACCGGGTTGTTGTACCTGCGTTCGGCGTTGCCGCAAATCGGGTGCATTTTTACCACGCACGCCACCGTGCTGGGGCGGTGCATAGCGGGTAATCATTTTCCGCTGTATGACCAAATGGAAAGTTATAATCCCGACGAAAAAGCGCGGCAATTTAATGTGGTTTCCAAACAGTCGCTCGAACGGGCGGCGGCGCAGGCAGCCGATTGTTTCACCACCGTGAGCGATATCACGGCGCGGGAGTGCGCCCACTTTTTGGGCAAACCGGTAGATATTATTACGCCCAACGGGTTTGAAAACAGTTTTACGCCGCGCGAAGAAGATTTCCCTGCCAAACAGGCTGCCGGTCGCAAGAAACTGTGCGAAGCGGCGGCGGCGCTGCTTAACCGCCCGCTGTCCGACGATGCGCTTTTGGTAGGCATCAGCGGACGGTATGAATACGCCAACAAGGGCATTGACGTGTTTATTGAAGCGCTGGCGCGGTTAAACGCCAATCCGGAATTGCCGCGCGAAGTGGCGGCGTTCATTATGGTGCCGGCGGGGCATCACGGACCTAATAAGGAAATGCTGCACAATTTGCAGCACCCTGCACAACGGCAGGATGTATACAATAAGTATGTAACCCATTATTTATCCGAACCGGAAACCGACCCGGCGCTGACACACATTGCACGGGCGGGATTGAATAACGACGGCAAGGTGCAGGTGTTTTTCATCCCGTCGTACCTTAACGGCAACGACGGCGTGTTCAACGTGCCTTATTACGATTTGCTGGCGGGGCTTGACCTGTCGGTATTCCCGTCGTATTACGAGCCGTGGGGCTATACGCCGCTGGAAAGCCTTGCGTTCAAAGTGCCGACGATAACCACGTCGCTTGCCGGCTTCGGCTTGTGGGTCGAAGAAAAATACAAGGAAGCGCATCCGGGTATCGAAGTAATTCAGCGCAACGACGCCAACAGCGATTATGTGGTGGATTGCATCGCAAAAAAAATTCGCGAATTTGCCGGTTACCCGCCCGGACAGGCGGCGGCGGTTAAGGAAAATGCAAAAGACGTATCGAGCATTGCCTTGTGGGATAATCATATTAAATACTATAAAAAAGCGGGAACTATCGCTTTGCAGAAAGTGGCGCAGCGCGTGCCCGAATTCCCGGCAGTGCAGGAGGAGCCAACCTCGTTTATTGAACAGCAGGTTTCCATCAGCCAGCCTAACTGGACGCGCATCATGGTGCACAAACATATTCCCGAAAAACTGACGGCGCTCGAAACACTCTCCAAAAACCTTTGGTGGAGCTGGAATCAGGATGCATGGGAATTGTTTGAGAGCATTGACCCGGTGCAGTGGAAAGCATCGCAATATAACCCGATAACGCTGCTTGACCGGATTTCGCTCACCCGCTACAAGGAACTGGAAAAAAATGAATCATTCGTAAAAAAACTGACCGCCGTTTACCGGCATTTTTCCGCCTACATGGCAGAAAAAGGAAAGGGCGAAGGCGCGCATATTTCTTATTTCAGCATGGAATACGGGCTGCATGCGTCGCTGAAAATTTATTCCGGCGGGTTGGGCATTCTGGCGGGCGACTACCTGAAAGAAGCCAGCGACCGCAATGTGAAACTGACCGGCGTCGGGCTGCTGTACCGCTACGGCTATTTCACGCAAAAACTGTCGGCGGCGGGCGACCAGGTGAATGAATACGACCCGCAGGATTTTATGAAAATTCCCGTTACGCCGGTGTACGACGAGCAGGGGCAATGGAAAACCATTGCTATTGCATTACCCGGTCGCACGCTGCAAGTCCGCATCTGGCGCGTGGACGTGGGGCGCGTGGAACTCTACCTGCTTGACACGGATTTTGAAGACAACCTGCCCGAAGACCGCAGCATCACTTACCGCCTCTATGGCGGCGACTGGGAGAACCGCCTGAAACAGGAAATTGTATTAGGCGTGGGAGGCGTGCGCGCTTTGCGGGCATTGAATATTGCCGACGACGTGTACCACTGCAACGAAGGACATGCCGCCTTTATCGGGCTGGAACGGTTGCGCGAGTACGTGGGGAACGATAACCTGCTTTTTGCCGAAGCGGTAGAAGTCGTACGCGGCTCGTCGCTGTTCACAACCCATACGCCAGTGCCTGCCGGACATGACGCCTTTTCGGAAAACCTGCTGCGCACCTACCTGTCGCATTACCCCGACCGGCTGAAAATTTCGTGGGAACAAATGATGGCGTTAGGTAAAATCAACCCCACAGACCCCAACGAAAAATTTTCGATGAGTTTCCTTGCCGCCAACCTTTCGCAGGAAGTCAACGGCGTAAGCCGGCTGCATGGACAGGTGAGCCGCGAGATTTTGAAACCGCTTTGGCCGGGTTACCTTCCCGAAGAGTTGCATGTAAGCTACGTAACCAACGGCGTGCATTATGCCACGTGGACCGCGCCCGAATGGAAAACCGTGCAGGGCGAAGTCTTCGGCGAGGCGTTCCAAACGCATCACTACGACAAGCAATGCTTCGACGGCATCTACAATGTCGAGGACAAACAGATTCTGGAAATACGCAATACCCTGCGCAAACGCCTGATTGCACACATTAAGGAAGTGATGAACACTTCGCAGTCATACCTGTCGCCGAAGCAGATAATCATGATGCGCGAAACCCTGCGCGACGATGTGCTGACTATCGGCTTTGCCCGCCGCTTCGCCACTTACAAACGCGCTCATTTGCTGTTTAGCGATTTGGAAGCCCTACACGCCATTGTCAATAATGAAAAACACCCGGTGCAGTTTATTTTTGCCGGAAAGGCGCATCCCGCCGACAAAGCAGGGCAGGATTTAATCAAGCGGATTGTGGAAGTATCCAAAATGCCGCAGTTTCTCGGCAAAATCGTATTTGTCCCGAACTATGACACGGAGCTGGCAAAACTGATGGTGCAGGGCGTCGATGTATGGATGAATACGCCCACGCGCCCGCTGGAAGCCTCCGGCACCAGCGGCGAGAAAGCGGTGATGAACGGCGTAATGCACTTTAGCGTGCTCGACGGGTGGTGGGTCGAAGGCTACCAAAAAGGCGCAGGATGGGCATTGCCGGTTGAAAACGCTTATGAAAACCCGTCGTTTCAAGATGAATTGGACGTCGAAACCATCTATAATATCATTGAAGACGAAATCGCCCCCGCCTTCTATAACCGCGACGCATCCGGCATTTCCAAAGAATGGATGAACCAGATAAAAAATACCATTGCCATAGTGGCGTCGAACTTCACGACCAACCGGATGCTGACCGACTATGAAGAAAACTTTTATACCAAACTCAGCCAACGCCGCGCCACATTAGTAAGCGACGACTATGCACTGGCTGCAAAACTGGCGGAATGGAAGAAAAAAGTACGGCGCGAATGGAGTCCCATTGAACTGGTGGCTACCGACCATGAACTTTCCAGCCTTATGCCGGCTTTGGGCAGCGCGTCGTCGATGAACATTTCGGTATTTATCGGCGAGCTTAACCCCGAAGACGTAGGCGTGGAATTAGTGATTGCCCAACAGGAAAAAAACGACCGCTATAAAATGCTTACTACGCTTGAATTTTCGCTGGTTTCCTGTGAAAACAGCATCGCGAAATACCACCTTGATATGGTGCCAGACGTACCCGGCACGTTCTTTATGGCGCGCCGCATCTATGCCAAAAACCCGGACTTGCCCCACCGGCAGGATTTCCCGCTGGTCAAATGGGTATAATACGGTCAATGGGGAACGGTCAACGGGGAACGGAACTTCGAAGAATTAAGAATTGGCTGGCGTGCCAGCCAATTCTTAATTTGCGCCGGCGCCAGCCAATTCGCCACATTAAATAATCAGTCCTATTAGCACATTGTTTAATACGCCGTATTTTGCGGGTCGAAGTTAGTCCAGCCGGCGAGCCAGTTGTCGGTGGCGGCGTTGCTCTTGAGCGCGCCGGCGAACCCGTTGCCGGAAGCGTCAAACCCGGCAGGCACGGTGAACGCGGCATTGATAGCCGCGCTGCCGGCTACAGGCGCATAATTATTCGGGTCAATCGGGCTTGCGGTGGCAAGCGCATTATTGCCGGCGGCATTCAAGGCATGCCGGTGCGAGAATGATTTTGTTCCGTTGTCGGTAGCCGATGCGTCGGCGCTATATACGTCCGTCCATGTTTTGTTTTTGTCGCTGCCGAGTACCGGCACGGCGGCGGCGGTATTATCGTAGGTTGCACCGGCGGCGTTGTCGGTATACCCGCCGAAGATGGCGTTTTTAATGGCTTGCCGGTTATCGGCTTCCGATTGGGTATTTTTTACGCTCTTGTCGTTTTCAATAACCAATCCTACGGGAAATCCGGTGATAACCGCATTGCTCAATGATATCCGGGAATTGCGGCGTATTTGCACGCCTGACTGGAACTGCCCCACCTTCGAGCCGTTGTTGGGGTCGAGCGTTCCGGCGTCGATATATTTCCCTGCGCCGGCTTCGTTGATAAAACCTGCCGTAAGGGCAGGACCTATTAGTGTTACGTTGCAGAATTTCGCCGAGGTATAAGGCGTTTTATCATCCCCGTCGGCGTCGTTGTCCGATTCGAAACCGTTGGATAGCGAGGTGTCGGCGATTTTCGGATGGCGTATGCCCAGCAGGAACTGCAGGATGCCGCTGAAGCCGTTATCGGTATCGAAGTCGTCGTCCCAGCCGTGGTAGGCGATTAAGTGCGTGGCATTGACTGCGCCGCCGAACCATTCAAAGCTGTCGTCATTGGAATACGACACCTGTACATGGTGGAAGGTCGTGCCGCTGCCCACCGACCCCAGCGTGATGCCGTTAATTTCTTTGTCGGTGAGGAAGGGGTAGCCGGCAAATTCTACGCGGCAGTAGGTGATTACGCCGGAGTTGTCGGCGTCGTCGTTGCCGCCGTGCCGCGAGCGCGGACCGCCTTCGATTTGCATTTCTGACTGGTTATTTTTTGCTTTCCCGCAAATAATAATCCCGCCCCAGTCGCCCGGTTTCCGTTGCCCGGCGGGTTTGTCGGATGTGAAGACCACCGGCTGTGCCGCCGTGCCTTCGATGTAGATTTTTGCGCCGCGTTCAATAATCAGCGACGAGCCTTTCACATTGGCGTCTTCGCTTTTTCCTTTCAGCAGCGTGCCTGCCGGGATTTTCAGTGAAGAGCCCTCCGCGATATATACCCATCCGCGGATTACATACACATGAGAAGCGTCCAGCACATAATTGCCCTGGGGCGCTTCAAATTCTTTGTCGCCATTCCCGATGTAACGGATATTGTTTTCCACATACACCAGCCCGTCTTCATTGGCGGGGTTTACCGGTTCGTTGCCGTCGTTTTTATTGCAAGCGGCAAAACAGAGGGCTGCGAGAGCCGTCAGGATTAAACATTTTTTCATAATCATTTTTTTTATTTGGTATTAAAATGTAACGGATAAAGCGAGCAGGAAATGCCGTCCGGGACGGAACGAGCGGGTGGCTTGCCTGCGTTCCTGTACTGTGCCGGCGGCGTCCGTGAATTTCGGGTATTGCACCCATTCGACCGGTTCTGCAAAGATGTCCCTCACTGCGCCCCGCAGTTCGAACGCCTTTCCCAAACGTACGGCAAAGGTGCAATCAACAAGGTTCCGCGACCGTTCGTATAAATCGGGAATATCATTATTTATACTGTCGCCGCCGGTGCGCCCCAGCCCGATGATGCGTTCCCCGATGCGGTTGTAGAACAGCCCGGCATTCAACAGCCCGTTGGGCAGGCGGTAAAATATGCCGGCGTTGATGATGTAGGGCGACTGTCCCTGCATGGGGCGGTCGTGGTTGCGGCTGTTGTCTTCAAAATGTACGCTGCTGCCGACGAGCGTAACGTTGAGCGTAGCTGTCCAGCCGGCCAGTCCTGCGTCGTCGAGCGATTTCCGCGCGTCTATTTCGACGCCGAAATTATTTGCGTGAAGGGCATTGCCATAGGAATACTGGATGGCTCCGCCGGCTTCGAAAAAGGTTAATTCAATGGGGTTCCGGAAGTGTTTGAAGAATACCGCAAGGCTCACGACGTCTTCTTCCGAAGGATACCATTCGTAGCGCAGGTCGAGGTTATGGATGGTCGCCTGCTTCAGATCAGGATTACCGGAAAAGAGGCTGAACAGGTCAAAATCGTAGTAGGTCGATGCGGTGAGTTCCCGCAGTTCCTGCCGGTTTACGCTGACGCCGTATGCCAGCCGCAGCAGCGACCGGCGGGTGAGGGAACAGGAGGCGTTGAGCGACGGGAAAAAGTTATTGTACGGGTAATTGTCTTCCCGTTTCTTATCGGTGGCTATCTGGGTATAGGCTGTCATGCGGGTGGCGCAATGTTCAAAGCGCAAACCCATGTAAAGGTGGAAATGGCGGATGGGCAGGTTCACGGCGGCATAAGCGGCAAGCAGCCGGTTGGCGGCGTCGTAGTTGTCGGTGTTGTCCGTTTCATCGCGTATGTATATTTTGTCGGGCGCGCCTCCATATTCCGGCGACATCAGGAGTCCGGTGGGCAGCGTTTCAAACCCGGCGGGCAGGGTATTTCCCGACAGGTTCCATGTATAAGAAAAGTTCCGTGTCCGGTATGACCGCACCGTGTAAGCGCCATATACGCCGGTTTTCAGTTCGAGGGGCTGCCCGTCCCATGCGTTGATTTTGCGGGTATAATTCACCGCGCCCGAAAAAACCGATTCGTCCAGCGCGGTGAAGTAGCGCGAAATCTCGCTCCGGTCAACGGCATATTCATATACGCCGTTCGACGGGTCTTTCTGCCGTTCGACGATGCGGCGGTCGGGCTGGTAGCGGTTCGAATAGGCGTAGCCGAGATTCCAGTCAAGGTCGTTCTTCCCGTCATCGAAAAGATGCGCCCCCGACAGCTGCCCGCTGTAGGCGGTGCGGCTTTGGTAGGCATATTCTTCCTGCTGCTGCTCGTAATATCCGCTGACGTTCCGCCATCCTTCACGCCATGTATACCGGCTACGCCCCAGTTGGTTGAACAGGTTGCGGAATTCATAGCGGTGCACCGCGCCGCGCTTGCTTTTTGGGAGGAGCAGGAAATTCGCCATGCCCCCCCATTTCACGTCAGTGGTATACAGTTGGTCGGTATATTTGAAGCGGTATACCGGCTCGTCAGTGGCGGCGCTGTAAACCCCGAACTGCGCATTGTCCATATTGCGGACGGTTTTATCGGCATAGCTGTAATTCAGCGCCAGCGCCAGCCCTGTTTCCGCGCGTTCGCCCCGGCGGCTCCGGTTGAGCGACAGGTTCAGACGCTGGTCGGGCAAGGGCGCAACGGTTTTTACCGTCCAGTCATTATTAAACCCGGTTTGGGTTATGCGGTTAATTTCCGCAAGGTTGGCAGAAAGGTCGTTGCTCATGCGCGACGGTACGTTTTTCAGTTGCCGCGCGCCATTGTCGAAGCCCATCCAGTCGCTTCCGCCGCCGCCGGTACGCTTGAAATCCCGGAAATGCGTTTCCGAATGGATACCCGAACCATAACCCGCCTGTATACTGTTATCGCCGACAACCGATTTGGTACGGATAAGCACAAAGCCGCCGGCATAATCCGCCGGATATTCGGCAGCGGGCGTTTTTACAATCATCATCTGTTCGATTTGCGTACCGGGAATCATATCAAACGAAAAGGCGCGCGCATCAGCTTCCGCGCTGGGCAACGCCATGCCGTTTATCCAGGCATTATTGTACCGCTGCGCCAACCCGCGTATAACCACAAAGCGGTCGCCGATAACCGAGATACCCGGAATCCGCTTGACCACCTCAGCCGCGTCGCGGTCTTGCGTCCGGGCAATCGCCTGCGACGAAATACCGCTCATCACCACCGACGCCGCCTTCATCGCCGACAATACGGATAAATCCGAATGGCGCCGGCGTACGGCGGTAACGGTAATTTCATCAAGGCGCACATCGTCCGCCGACATTTCGGCATTCACCTCTACCGTTTCCCTGCTCCGCACCGCCACATTTTCAACAGGCAAGGATTGATAGGATATATACGAGAACACAACGGTATAAATGCCTTTGGGCAGTTGCAGCGAATATTTTCCATCAAGGTCGGCGGCTACGCCCGTGCCCGCCACGAACACGGTTGCGCCCGGCAGCGGTTCGCCCGTTTGCCGGTCAATAACCGTACCTTTTACAGTACCCGTCTGCGCCAGCAGGATGGAAAAAGAAAAGAATGTAACAGGAAATAATAAAATACGCCGGTAAGTAATCATATATATATGGTGTAAACAAATTCCGGATGCAAAGTAAGCGCATCCTGTTTACGAATGAATGTATATTTTATTACAATTATGTTTAATGTGGCTGATTAGGGGATTAAGCGATTAAGCGATTAGGTGATTAAGGGATTAAGAGGCTGGCGCCACTGCCGCTGCCGCTAATCACCTGACTTAATTCCCTAATCCCATAATCGCCTGCGGGAGCTTCCCGAAGGTCTCGCTGTCTTCCCCGAAAGTCTCGCTGTCTTCCCCGAAAGCCGCGCTGTCTTCCCCGAAGGTCTCGCTGTCTTCCCCGAAGGTCTCGCTGTCTTCCCCGAAGGTCTCGCTGTCTTCCCCGAAGGTTTGGGTGAGCTTCCCGAAAGTGATTAGGCGATTAGGTGATTAAGTACGGCAAGCGTTAGCCACCTAATCTCTTAATCACCTAATCTCTTGTGATAATTTTCAATGTCTGGTTACTGGTGGTTTTTTCGCAATACCAGCAAGTAAGCAGGATGCCGTCGCCGGAAGACTGTGCGGAAAAGCGCGTTTCAACC
>JAITKG010000003.1 GCA_031278495.1 Prevotellaceae bacterium
AGTTCGATGTTAATGTGGTTTTGTGCCAATGCAGAAAAGCCCAATCCCGTAAGGGAAAGAAAAGGAAGAAAAAATTTTTCATAATTGTATTTTTTTGGTTTTCTGTTTGAACATTCCTGAAAACTACTGTTTATTTTTCCATTGTCCTGATAAAGTCATTCAGCACCGCTTTTATTTCCATGTAGCTGTAGTTCCTGCCAAGCTGGTCTTTTATGGAAGAGATAGAAGTGTTTGTGCCGTTGATTATGGATTTCACCAGCGGTGAAATTACCGCTATTTTTTCCGGCGGCACTAAATCTGTTACCGCCACTTCGCCGGTTTTGATAAACGAAGTTAAATGTCCTTCAATGGTGGATACGGCAAAGTTCCGTTCTTTTGCAATTTCTGCAATGGTTTTCCCGTTGCGGAATAATTCCAGGCTGATGCGTTGCGTTTCGCCTTTGGGCGCTTTTTCTTTTTTTTCTTTGGGCGCTTTCTGCACTTCGAGAATATCTTTTTTGCGCAACGGCGGCAACGGGGTATTTTCTATCATCATTGGTTCGTCGTTGTAACGGACGGTGGCAAGGCGCATGGTAAAAAGGATAATATCGTCTTCCAATTCGTGCAGCTTTCGCCAATAGGTTTTGGCTTTTTTCATGCGCATGAAAGAAGCCTTGTGGAATTGCAGCGGTTGCAGAATGTGGTTACGGATTTCTTCATAGAAATACACAACGGCTTTGGTGCACCGCTCTTTCAGCAGGGCGGCGTTTTGATTGCCGGGTGAAGCGGACATAATTTGTTCAAGCTGTTCTTGAAAACGCCGCGCCACCTTTTCCTGCCGCAAGGCGGTTGCATACAGTTGTTCCGATAATTCGTGCGCGCTTTGCAATTCATCCGAAATTTTATCGGCGGTCAGGCGGCGGTAATCGTATAATAAATCTGCCAAAGGTTTCCAGTCGAAATATTGAATAAGCCGTTCCGCCCAAAATCGTTGTTTCGCTTCTGCCAGCGACTTTTCGAGCAGGTTGGCGGGTTGTTCGTTGCGCGAAAAAGCAACCGCATGCGCATCGGTTAAAACACATTCCGGCGTAATCGGCGATTGCAGGATAATTCCTTCCAGCGAAGTGCAGCGGCTTAACGCCACGTATGCTTGTCCGGCGGCAAAAGCGCGCCCGGCGTCGATAACCACATGGTCGAACGTAAGTCCTTGGCTTTTGTGAATGGTGATAGCCCATGCCAGCCGCACCGGATATTGCCGGAAAGAACCTAATTCTTCTTCTTCAATTTCATTTTTCTCTTTGTTTAGCGTATAGCGGACATTTTTCCACACTTCCGGCGTCAATGGGAATGCCTCCTGGCTGCCTTCGGGGCGGACAAGGATTTTGTCACCGGAAATGCCGGTTATTTCAGCGATTTTACCATTGTAGTAACGGCGTTCATCGCCGGAGTCATTTTTGATGAACATGATTTGCGCTCCCGCTTTCAATTGCAACTGCTTATCGGTAGGCAATGCATATTCGGGGAATTCGCCGGTGATTTCACCGGGAAAAGTGTAAGCCGGTTGGGGAATAGCGGCTAACCTTTCCGTGTTGATACGGTCGGCTTGGTAATTGTGCGTGCACAAAATAATCTGTTTATTATCGCCGGCAGGCTGGTAGCGGGGTTGGTAGCGTTCGTTCAACAAGGCGCGGTCGGTTTCCGAAAGCTCGTTGTTACGCAAGCGGTTCAACAAATCAACGAACTGTTGTTCGCGTTGCCGGTACACTTTTTTTAATTCCAAATATAACGGCGGCACGTGTTGCAAGGCTTTTGCATGAAAGAAAAACGGACTTTCATAATATTCTTTCAATAATGTCCATTCTTCTTCTTTTACTACCGGCGGCAACTGGAACAAATCACCGATATACAACATCTGGATTCCGCCAAATGGTTTGTGGCTACGGCGTATAAAACGCAAAGTGGCGTCAATGGCGTCAAGCATGTCGGCGCGCAACATGCTCACTTCGTCGATAATCAATAATTCGGCTTGCCGCAGCAGGTCTTGTTTTTGTTTGCTGAATTTAAAGGTATCTTTTATCCGGCTGTTGGGGATGTACGGTTCAAACGGCAACTGGAACAGGGAATGCAGCGTAACGCCGCCGGCATTGATAGCCGCCACGCTTGTGGGCGCAGCCACCAATGCCCGTTTATGGCTATGCTGCGAAATGTATTTTAAAAAAGTCGTTTTTCCCGTACCCGCTTTTCCCGTAAGGAATAAATGTAGCGACGTCTGATTTACAAAATCAACAGCTAAACGGAAAACAGGGTCTGAATTATTGATGGTCATAAATTTTGTTTCACTGGAAATAATGCAACAAAGATAATCATAATTCTCAATTCTCCGGTAGTCGCGCGAGGAACACAAAGCCGTTTTTCTCGTACAGCAGTTGCACGCCGGGTGTTTCTTCGCAAAAGCGGGCGACGCCGTCGGTATTTTTCCGCAGGATAAAATAAGCCGGCTTGTCAATAGCGCCGGTGCGCAGCCATTCTTCGCCGGCATATTTCCCGGCAGGCGTCCGTTGCCCGTAGAAATAATGCGCATACGTGCGGAATGTGGGATGAATGTAATTATCTTCCGCCGCTTTGGACTGGTAAAATTCAATCACGGCGTTTTGGGTATATTTTTCTACCTGTAACGGGTAAATATATATCACGGCGGCGATAAAAAGCGCCGCGCCGCCGGCAAGTCCGGCAAAGGCTTTGGACGGTTTTTCCTTTTTCAGGAAATAAAAAAACCAGCCAACCGCCGCAAGCAGCGCCACGCCCAGCAACGGCTCAAAACCATACCAGCTGGAGGCGGCTTCCAAATTGCCCCGCGTAAATTCGTCCACCACCGGCAGGAGGCGGGTTTTCAGGCGGTCGATGAACGGCAGTATGCCCGTCAGCAATGCCCAAAGGACGGCAACAGCCGCCAGCAACGCCTTTACATAGCCCGGTATACGGAGTTTATGCGCCATAGCCCTGTCTGCCACCCATGCCGCAAGGAACGTCAGCGGGAAATAGCACATCGACGAATAATGCACGATTTTGGTGGTTACGATGGTGAATAACAACAAGACCACCCAAAAGAGCGTCATTTGCCACCGGAAGAAATGCCGTACCTCCGCATCGTCTTCCTGCCGCAACGCCCTGCGCCCGAAAGCAGGCAATGCCAACAGGGAAGCCGGGAATACGCCGAAAAACAAAACAACGAAATGGTAGAGCGGGAATCCGCCATGCCCGGCGTCGGGCGTGGAGAACAGGCGTACCTGATAGGCGATAAATTCGCGGATGGTATCGCCGCCGCCGTGCAGCCACAGCAACAAATACCAAAAACCGCCGGTGAACGCCGCCACAGCGGCAAATACGCCCGCCTGTTTCCAGCGCACGGGACGCGGGGACGGGAGCGCGGAGGGTGAACGCTTAAAATGTTGAATAACCAAACAGGCGCCGGAGGCAAGCAGGAAAACCAGCAGTCCGACGGGACCTTTGGTGAGCATCGCCAGCCCGGTAAATAACGCCGACAATGCGGCTTGCGGCAGTCCATTCCCTGTGCGGCGCGGCGACGTAAGGCGGATGGAATAATATACCCCCAGGAAAATAAACAGGTTGAACCAGGGGTCGATAATGCCCGATTTGAAATAAAAGAACGGCAGCAGCGAGCAACCGTAAGCTGCCACCCATAGCAGCCCGAACCGTTGTCCTTTCAAGCGTTTCCCGACGTTGTATAACACCAGTAAGGTAATGATCCCGCAAAGGGCATTCGGGAGGCGCGCCGCAAATTCGTTGACGCCAAATATTCTCATTGCTATTACTTGCAGCCAGAAGAACAACGGCGGTTTTTCCCAGAACGGGACGAAATCAATTTGCACCCGCAGGTAATCGCCGGTAACCAGCATTTCCCGCGCCGATTCGGCAAAGTTGATTTCATCCCAGTCGAACAGGTGCACTGCGCCCAGTCCGGGAATAAATAATAATGCCGCCAGCAGGGCGATGCAAAATTGACCATTTAGGGATTTACTATTTAGGGATTTACTATTGACCATTTAGGGATTGACTATTTAAGGATTTACTATTGACCATTGACTATTTAAGGATTTACTATTGACCATTGATTACTTCGTTTACCCTTTCACCCTTTACCCTTCACCTTTTACCTTTTACCCTTCACCTTTCACCCTTCACCTTTTACCCTTTACCCTTCGCCTTTTACCCTTTACCTTTCACCCTTTACCTTTCGTCCTTTTACCTTTTTTATATCTTGCCGCTACTGCGCCTGCTGCGATGAAGAGCAGGGCGGCGACGGCAATTATCAGCCGTTGCCGGCAGGTGGCGGCATGGTCGATTTCTGCCAGCAGTTGTTTGGGCGGCTGTTTGCCGTCAATGCTGCGTACGACGGGGTTCAGGTAATAAATCAACCCGTTGCCGTCTTCGAGCGTAACGCGGACATACGTGTCTTCCGGGCGGAGGGGACAGGCGGCGGCACAGGTATCCGTCGCCTGCGCCAGCGCTTTCCCGCCGCTGCCGGTAAAAGTAATCATGCTCATGGGACGTTCCCACGCAACGGACAGGGTATCGTTCCTTACCGTGATACCGGCGGGAAAAGAAACTTTCCCGGCTATCATACGTTTTTCTTCCCACGACGGCGCAGCGGTTTCCGGGAAACGTACGCCAAACGCCGCACCCCGCCGGATGCCGGAAAGGATATCATGGCGGCGGGTTGAGGGGGCATGGATGAACACGGCGCATTGCTGTACCCTGACGAGGTCGGTTATCGTATGCGCATCGTCGTTGGCGGTCAGCCATACGCTGTGACCGCTGGTCAGCGCGGTATCCCAATGGGCAGTCCACGTATGCCACGTATTAAGTATTTCGACGAGGTCGTAGCGCGAAAGGTATTTGAAATCCTCCGCCCGGTATCCGTCGCGCAATCCGGGATGGTTAAGCGCCAGCACTTCGCAGCGGTTTCCCAGCAAGTCGATGATATGTTGTTTTTGGTGGATATTTTGGGAAAACGCATAGTCGCGCCACAATACCTTCCCGTCGTTTCCCATCGGCAACTGGTGCGTTTTGCTGACGCCATAACCATGTTCGTAGCAGGGGATATAACCGGGCGAAGGAGCGCCGGCAGTGTCCACGTGCATGTAGTTGGAAATTGCCACCACGTCGTACCGCAAACTTTTATAGGCAGCCACCACAGTATCGCGGTCGTTTTCGCCATTCGTCCAGCCGCCCCAGCTTTTGGTATGCAGGTGGAAAATCGCCTTTTTCCAACCGCCGGCGTCCAGCCCGGCATAAGGGTTATAGAAATACGCGCCCGAAAACGGTTGCGGCTCGCTAAAGGCATACACCGGGCAAGTGGCATAAAACCACGCCTGCGTAACGGCTAAAAACGCCACCGGCAAGCCAATCAACACAGAGAGGCATACGGCAATAATTTTAATCATTCGTTTCATGCGCTGTTTTCCATGAAAATTTTTACAAAGAAAAGGAAAATTTATGAAAAGACCATGATTTTTTGGCTAAATCTTTTTTGGAGGCGGTATAAATGCTTCATGCTATGCGCCCGCAATGACGGCGGGCTTTACTGCCGAACAATATGCTGCCTCGCCCGGAACGCAAAATTTAATATATCAACCGGATAAAAAAAGCTGCCTGTTTTTTGCCGAATTAAAAATTCTTTTTACCTTTGCAGATATTTTATGCTCTTTAA
>JAITKG010000009.1 GCA_031278495.1 Prevotellaceae bacterium
ATATGCGTAACGAAGCACACGTGGAACTCCACACCAATGTTAATTCTTTGATTGACCGCTTTACGCCCGAAACGCTGGGCATCGAGGCGCTTTATCCCGGCTATAAACAGCTGTTCGGCGAGGAGGTGGCGGCGCTCGACCAAATCCGCAAGAGCGCCCTCACGCCGGTGATTGAAGAGTTTGAACATAAACGCGACGACCTGCTGCGCGGGTTTACCGGCGCCGTGAAGTCGTACCTCCATCATTTCGACGAAACCAAACGCGAAGCCGCGCGGAAAATCGAGGTGATTTTGGAACACTATGGCAACATCACCGCCAAATCCTACGACGAAGAAACTGCCGCCATTGAAGACCTGCACCGCGAGTTGCTGAAGCAGGAAAACTTTGTGCAGGTAGCCACGCTGGGGCTGGGCGACTGGCTGGGGCAGCTGGTGCAGGCGAGCCGCAATTTTGAAGGGCTGATGATGCAACGCTATGACGAAATGGCGAAACGTCCCGACCTGCACATGCGGAGTATCCGGAAAGAGGTAGACAAGGTATTCCGCGCCATTCTCGACCTGCTGGCGTCGCTGGTGGTAGTTAAAGGCGCCGACACCAACAAGGATTTCCTGGCGGAATTAAACGCCATTATGAAACGCTACAAGGACATCCTCGCGCAGGAATCGGGGCGGCGCGGGCAGAAGAAAGACCTCAGCGAGGGCGACCATACGGTGGTGGAGCCTGTCGAAACGCAGCCCTACACGGGCAAGCCCGTTACGGTTATCCCGAAAGTCTATTACCGCGAAGACGGCAAGCCCACCGAAGAGCTGGTGCTGGGTACGGACTTCGCCGTAACCTACAAAAACAACACCAACGTCGGCACGGCAGACCTCACCATTCACGGTACTGGCAAGTACAAAGGAACGAAAACCGTTACGTTTAATATCGCAAGATAACTGATGTGAAGATGTGGAGATGTGGAGATGTGGCTGGCGCGGCAGAGGAGTTAAGAACTAAGAATTTGGCGGACGCGGCAACAATGAACAATGAAAAAATGAAAAATGCAACAGAGTACGTCATTCCGACCGGAGCAGCGAGGCACGAGCCGCGCAGCGGAGGAATCTGCTCCAAAACGCAGGCAGTTTGGACTGGACAGCGGTGCGTCGCAACAGATTCCTCGACTCCGCTACGCTTCGCTCGGAATGACGCGCGACGCATTCACTGCATAAATCCGCCCAAGTCCGCGTTCCATCGGAATTAGAAATTAAAAACAAAGCATTATGAAAAAGATTTTAACAATTGCAAATATTTTATTAATTAATTGGAAAGTAAAGGCATTTATCCAAAATTTTATAGCGCTGTTTCCAAAATCTATATCTTATAAATTGTATTTTCAAGTGCAACGCCATTTTGGTGGACTTAAAAAGCCGTTTAATCCAATACCCCATTTTAATGTGGGAGTTGAGATAATCAAAAAAATAAAACAATATGGTTATGACGTAAATGAAAAAGTTTTCTTTGAAGTAGGAACCGGACATGTGCCTTTGTTACCTGTTGCATTTTGGCTTTGTGGCGCAGGCAAAACGATAACATTCGATTTAAATCCTTACATGAGAAATGAAATAGTTAAGGACATGCTTTATTTTATCCGGACAGAAGAAGATAAAATAAAAGATGTTTTTGGAAATTTACTGTACATAGAAAGATTTAATGCATTACTATCTAAAAGTAAAATCAATAAAACGAATAAAAATGACATTATAAATTTATGCCGGATAGAATATTTTGCCCCCGGAGATGCGGCAAAAACAAATTTAAATAATAACAGCATAAATTATCATATTTCGCATACGGTATATGAACATATTCCGTTAAATATTATACAAAATATTTTGCGGGAAGGTAATCGAATAATTACTAATGATGGATTGTTCATTAATTGTATAGACTATAAAGACCATTTTTTTTACATGGACAAAAAGATTTCTGCAATAAATTTTCTGCAATATGACGAAAATGAATGGGGAAAATATGCCGGAAATCGTTATATGTATATGAATCGTGCACGCCATGATGAATTTATTGCATTATTTAAATCAGTCGGACATGATTTTATTGAAATAAAACCTGAACCTGATGAAATCATATTAAAAATGTTGGAAAATAATAAAATACCTTTAGATAAAAAATTTAAAACAAAAAGCAATGAAATACTTTCGATAACCGGTTCATGGTTTATAACAAGAAAGAAATTATAACAGGAAAATGGCACATCATTGAGCAACCCGCCCGTAAGGCGGGTTTGTTTTTGGTTATTTTTCGTATAAATGGCTGCGCCAGCCCATTCATAATTCATAAGTCTGAATTGCTTCACGACGTGCCTCGCCGCTCGCAATGACGATGCGGCAATTTGAAATGCACTCCGGTATTATCACCGCACCGCAATTTGCATCCACTTGTGCAGGATGCGGTGTTTGGGTGGAATTGGTAGATAATACAAGCACAACAATGTATGGCTCGATAACCAATACAGTTTACACTAACAGGTATGGGACAGGGTAGCGTGTACCAAATGCGACAGAAATGGTATGTATTTGTAATAATAAATTGAAACTAGAAAATCCAATTACAACTGTTTGGGACAATGGTATCGGGACATATCTATATGTCTATTGGATAGGCACTGATGGACAACGCCTAAATCTCAATAACGGTACAAACTGTGTCTATTCTGCTTGCAATTGGTCTGGTTGCGGTGGCAGAATTCGCTGTGTCCGTACTATGTGATGATTTTATTTTGACAGGTAGTTTTTTGTACCTTTGCAACCGGATTATGCAGTAAAATGACAGAAAAAAATACAGGAAACAGTGTGCTTTGGGGCAAAGGGGCGTCCATCGCATTTTATACGTTGGGTTGCAAATTGAACTTTTCGGAAACATCCACTTTGGCGCGACGTTTTACGGAAGCGGGTTTCGAACGGGTCGCGCCTTCGCAGGAAGCCGATATATATGTAGTGAACACTTGCTCGGTAACGGAACATGCCGATAAAAAATGCCGGCAGGCAATTCGCAAATTGACGCAACGCAACCCGGCGGCGTTGATGGTCGTAACCGGTTGCTATGCGCAGCTGAAGCCGGAAGAAGTAGCGGCTATCGACGGCGTAGACTTGGTGCTTGGCGCAGACCAGAAAGGGAATTTATTTGAATATGTCAATAACCTGCGCACAAAAGGCAAGGCGCAGGCGTTACCGTGCGACGTGCGGGCGGTGGACAGTTTTTTCCCGGCGTTCTCTTCGGGCGACCGCACCCGCTCGTTCCTGAAAGTACAGGACGGTTGCGATTACCGGTGCGCCTACTGCACCGTTCCGCTGGCGCGCGGGAAAAGCCGCAACCTCCCCATTGCCGGCATCGTGAAGGAGGCGGAAACTATTGCGGCGTCAGGCGTCCGGGAGGTAGTGCTGACTGGGGTAAATATCGGCGATTTTGGCAAAACCACCGGCGAAACCTTTTTTGAATTATTACAGGCATTGGAAAAAGTCAATGGCATCGGGCGTTTCCGCCTGTCGTCCATTGAGCCGAACCTGCTTACCGGCGACATGATTGAGTGGATAGCGCAATCGGAAAAAATGACGCCGCATTTTCACATCCCCCTGCAATCGGGCAGTAACAAGGTTTTACAACTGATGCGCCGCCGTTACCGGCGCGAAGTATTTGCTGCGCGCGTGCAAAAAATCCGTTCCGTCATGCCGCATGCTTTTATCGGCGTTGATGTAATCGCCGGCTTTCCGGGCGAAACAGCGGATGATTTCCACGATACGTATTCATTCCTCGAACAGTTGCAGCCGGCATTTTTGCATATCTTCCCTTATTCCGAACGCCCCGGTACGCCGGCGGCAACCATGCCCGGCAGTGTGCCGAAGCGCGAACGCGCTGCGCGGGTGAAAGCGTTGCAAACGCTTTCTACAAAACTGCACCGCGCTTTTTACGAAAAAAATATTGGCACAGAAACGCGCGTCCTTTGGGAAAGCGCCTGCAAAGGCGGCATGATGCAAGGCTTTACCGACAATTACCTGAAATTGGAAACGCCCTACCGTCGCGAGTTGATAGGGCGTTTGCTGCCTGTGGTGGTGGGCAGCGGGCAGTCGCAGTTGTGCCTGCTGCCTGCTGAAAACTAATCCACAGGAATGTTTTTGTTCACATTCTTGCTGCCAATTAGCGCATAATATAACAAGTAAACCAAACCTGCGAAAATTACCCAATAACTCGCCAAATATCCTGCGACGTCGGCTATCCAACCTTGCAGTGCGGGTAAAATACCGCCACCGCAAACCAATACCATGAATATTCCCGAAGCGGCAGTCAGGTATTTGCCCAGTCCTTCGACGGCAAGATTGAAAATACTACCCCACATAATAGAGGTACAGAAACCTATCAACACCAGAAATGCAGCATTGACAGGCACATCAAGGAATCCAAATGAAGTAACGCCATCTATGCTTTTCAATACGGGCAAAGATACTTCCGCATTGCTCGACGAAAAGATAGCACAAAGTACCAGTACCAAACCTATGCCGGACGCCGTAGACAGCATCGCTTTACTGGATATTTTCCCTCCGGCGGCTGCGCCTATTAAACGTCCTACCAGCATTAACAGCCAGTAAGTACCGGCAACAAATCCCGCTGTAGTAGTATTCAGCGGATTCGGAATATTTGGGTCAACAAGGAAAAGGTTCAGGATACCGGGAGTGCCGACTTCAACGCCTACATATACAAAAATACCGATAGCGCCCAAAATAAAATGACGGAATTTCAACGCTCCGGAAATTAGTTTTCCAAGCGGTTCAGACGATTGTTCGGCATGGGGTTCCGGTATTTTTACCAGCCACATTACTACGAAAACAATAGCGAATACCCCCATAGCAGCATACATGAACGGGAATATGTCTGTAATTTTGGCTTTTGCTGCATCGCCAATCAACATTCCCACAATCATAGGCGTAAGCGTCGCCATTACCGAGTTGAAAGATCCGCCGATTTGTATCAGTTGGTTTCCCTTATTGCCGCTTCCACCCAAAGTATTGAGCATCGGGTTTACCACCGTATTAAGCAAACACATGGAAAAACCTGCAATGAAAGCTCCCGCCAGATATATGCCAAAAGCCATTCCTTGCCCCGCATATCCGGAAAGGTACTGGACGCCTATCCCGAGGAAACCTACAGCGATAGCAATCAATGCCGTCCTTTTGTATCCTACCCGCTGCAGCAGGATACCACTCGGTATTCCCATTACGGCGTAAGCAATAAAATTTGCTGCATTACCTAAAAGCCCGGCGAAATTTGAAACGCCAAACTGGTTTTTCAATACGATGCCCATAGGCGCCGCGAGGTTCGTAACAAATGATATCATCCCGAAAAGGAGAATCATCATGATAATAGCAACTGCGTTGCCTTTTTGTTTTTGTTGTGTCATAATTGTAATTTTTTAAGTTAGTTAAAACGACGCAAATTTATACAAAAAAAACCAAGTTGCAAGTTCTACGTGCAAAGTTTCTTAGGTTTTTTTCAACAATTAAGAAATAACAACGCCCCTCATTTCTGGGGGGCGTTGTTTTATAGTGCCCGGAACAGGACTCGAACCTGCACAGCCTTGCGACCGCTAGTCCCTGAAACTAGTGCGTCTACCAATTCCGCCATCCGGGCAGTAGGCTACTTCTGTGTTCAGGGCTGCAAAGATAGTAAAAAATCTTGATTTGGATAACTTGTTGGGAAAATACCAAGAATAAAAA